>DASQCE010000314.1:0-13936 GCA_035634855.1 Mycobacterium sp. | reverse complement strand
CCCGGCGGCAAGTACTCGTCGGTGGACATCTCCGATCCCGCCGCATGCAGGCAGGCCGTCGCCGACTGCGTCGCCGAGTTCGGCCGCCTCGACATCCTGGCCAACATCGCAGGCTTCCACCAGATGCGGCACACGCCGACGATGACCGATGAGGAGTGGGACCGCGACCTCGCGGTGAACCTGAACGGGCCGTTCTATCTATGCCGGGCAGCGCTTGCGCATCTCTTGGAATCCGGCGGCAACATCGTCAACGTCTCGTCGATCGCGGGCGTCGAGGGTGAGGTTTATTCGGCGGGCTACTGCGCCGCCAAGCACGGGCTGATCGGACTGACCCGCGCGCTGGCGATCGAGTTCACCAAGGACAAGCTGCGCGTCAACGCGGTGTGCCCGGGCGGCATGCCGACCGCGCAATCGACGGAGTTCCATGCACCGGAGAACGCCGACTGGAACCTCATCCTGCGCATAGCATCGCCACGCGGATTCATGCAGACCGTCGACGTGGCCAAGGCGATCGCGTTTTTGGCGAGCGACGACGCGGCAGCCATCCACGGTGCGGTCTACCGTGTCGACAACGGCAAGGGTGCGGGCTGACCCCGCTATCGGTGCCGATTCCGATTGATCGGTGAGTATGGCGTCGGGTCGATGTCTGGGCGTCGTTCGTCGATCAGGTCGGCAAGCATCCGCGCCGAACCGCACGCCATGGTCCAGCCGACGTGGCCGTGGCCAGTGTTGTAGTACAGATTGTCGTGCCGGCCGAGGCCGATCAGCGGTGGGCCGTCCGGCGTCATCGGGCGAAGTCCCGTGCGGTAGCGCGCGGTGTCCCAGTCGATGGCGCCGGGAAACAACTCGTTGCCCGCGTCGATGATGTCGGCATAGTCGGCGGGCGTGCTGCTGCGGTCGTATCCGACGAACTCGGCGGTCGCCGACATCCGCAGCTCGCCGCCGAATCGCGACCATGCGACCAGTGAGCGTTCGTCGATGCCGCCGATGCGCGGGGCGCGGTCGGGATCCTTGATCGTCGCGGTGAGCGTGTAGCCCTTGGCCGGATACACCGGGATGTGATGGCCCATCGTGCGGGTCAGCAGCGGGCTGGCCGACCCGGCGGCGAGGACGGCGGCGTCGGCGTGAATTGGCCCGTCGGAGGTCATGATTCGGGTGATCGACGATCCGTCGGTGTCGAGTCGGGTTACCGACGTGCCGAGGTGGAACGTCGCGCCGAGCCGTTGGCACACCGCCGCAAGGCCAATTGCGAACTGATGCGGGTCGCCTGTGCCGTCGGACGTGTCGTGAATGGCACCGGCGAATCGCCGCTGCCCGTGAGCCAGCGCAGGTTCGAGGGCCATGGTCTGCTCGTAGTCCAGCACGTCTTGGCGCCGGCCGTGTTCGGCCAGCAGCCGTGAATTGTGTTCGGCGGTGCGGAGATCGGCTTCTTCGTGGAACAGATACAGCACGCCGGTGTGGGTCTGCCAGTACTGCAACCCCTCACGGGCGGCCAGTTCGTCCATCAGCTGCTGGCTGTAACGTGCGAGCCGCAGTTTGGCCAGCGTGTTGGCACGCGACCGCGACGGTGTGCACTCGCGGATGAACCGGAAGCCCCAGCGCACCAGGTCGGTGTCGGCCCTTGGTCGGACCCGAATCGACGTCGACTCGCCGAGTAAGGACTTCACTAGCATCGCAGGCGCTTTCGGCGACGCCCATGCGTACGAGTGCCCGGGTGCGACGAGACCGGCGGTGCTGGCGCTGGTGTCAGACGCGATGTCAGTGCGGCGGTCGTAGACGTGTACCTCGTGGCCGCGTTCGGCCAGGGCGTGGGCGGCGGCGACGCCGACAATGCCGGCGCCCAGGACTGCTATCTTCACAGCGCCGCCCCCGCAGCCCCGCCGTCGGCAACCACAGGCGACTTCGCTGTCCGAACCGTTGCGGGTGGCGACACCGCGCTGGATTCGGTGAGCAGCTTCCCGTTGGTCTCCGGCGCCAGCAGCATCGTCACCAGCCACCCGAGTCCCGCTACGCCTGCGCCGACGAGCATGGTCAGCTGCACCGAGTAGTCAAGCAGGTGCGGAGCGCCATATACACCGATGGCCGCACCGATTCTGCTTGCGCCCGTGGCGAATCCGTTCGCGGTGGCGCGGACGCCGGTGGGGAAAAGCTCGGAGGGGTAGATCGCCTCCAGGCATTGACCCGAGTACATAGCGACGCCGAAGACACAGAACAGCACGAGTACGAGCCACATCGGTGGATGCGCGATGATCGCGAGCCCGAGCAGAGGCAGCGCGGAGATCGCGAAGCTCCACAGCAGCAGCTTGCGTCGGCCCCGGTTGATGAACAGCGCGCCCGACAGCGAGCCGAAGACGTAGAAGATCTGGATGATCACGGCGCCCAGATAGGCCGTATTGCCTTCGGCCAGCCCGAACTGCTTGAGAATCGCTGGCTCATAGGTGGCGATGGCATAGATCGGCACCAGCTGGCAGGCCCAGAAAAGTGCGACAAAGAGCGTCCGTCGCCGGAACTCGGGCCGGAAGATCGTCATGTAACCCTTGGGGCTGTCTTCGGGCTCTTCGATATCGGCCAATGTCGCGTCGGGTCCCAGCATTTGCTTCAGCACGGCTTCGGCTTCTTCGGCGCGGCCGTTGCTCAGCAGCCACCGCGGTGACTCCGGAGTGCCAAGGCGCATCGTGAGGATGAGTAACGCAGGGATAGCGCTGCTGGCGAGCATCCAGCGCCAGGCGTCGGGTCCGAGGTTCAGCATGAAGTACCCGACGGTGTAGGCGACGGCCGCGCCGACGGAGAACATCGTGACCAGGACGACCAACAAAGGTCCGCGAGACTTTTGCGGCGCGAATTCCGCGGCGATCGTGCCCGCGATGGCGAGGTCGGCGCCCACCGCAACGCCCATCAGGGTGCGCAGCACGATGAGCTGCCACGCTTCGGTGGCGAAGAACTGCAGCGCCGAGAGCACGACGAAGCACGCCAAGTCGGCGATATACACCTTCTGCCTGCCGAACTTGTCCGTGACAGCGCCGAAGATCAGACCGCCGAAGAGCATGCCCACCAACGACGCCGCGCCTAGTAGACCCGCCTCGACGGCGGTAAGCGAGAACGCGACAGTCAGGAGCGGGAGGGCCACGCCGATGATGCTGAGGATGTAGCCGTCGCAGAACTCACCACCACCCGCGTAGAGGGTGATCAGCCACTGGGTCCGCGACGCCCGAGTGCGTTCAAGTGAGGCTGTTGTTGTCGTCATGCGGCACGACCATAGTAGCCAGTATGTCGTAGGTCACTAGATGTATCGTACTAATACACCATCTGATTCCTCGGTAAGAATATATGGAAGATACTAACTACCATGGACACCCAAGTCATGACCCCCGAACTCGCGGCGGAGATCGCCGACGAGACGACCCGCATTCTCGGGCACAACGTGCTGATCACAGATGAGAACGCAGAAGTCATCGGCAGCGGCGACGTCTCCCGGGTGGGGACGATTCACGAAGCCTCGGTGGCCGTCGTGAAGAGCGGCGTGGCCGCGAGCCACAACGCCGAGGAGGCTGCAGCGTTAGTCGGTGTCCGCCCAGGGATCACGATGCCGATCGTGCTCGACGGCGCGGTGATCGGGACGGTGGGCATCACCGGCTCACCGGCTCAGGTCGTGCGGCTGGGCCGGCTGGTACAGCGCCAGACCGAGATCCTCTTGCGCGAGTCGATGTTTCAGCGAACGCGCCTCCTTCGCGAGAACCGCCTGACCCAGCTCGTCCGCGACATCGTCGAGTTCGATCCGCGGATTCTGGACGAGCAGATCATCCGCGCGACCGGTGTCGAACTCGGCTACGACCTGGGTCAGCAACGCGTCGCCGTCCTATTCGAAGTGCAGCACGGCCCGGAGAGCTACCCGTCATCGGTGCGGGCGATCGGCGAGGTGTTCGACGCGCGTACTGACATCGTCGCGGAGTTGGCCGCGGGCAGATACGTTGTGCTGCACCATCCCTCGGCCGATGACGCCGAGCACCTGCGGTCGTGCGTCCGTCGTGCCGCCGCACTTCTGCGCGAACGGCATGGGGTGGTCGTGCACATCGGCATTGGCGAAAGCGGCTCGGGAGTCGCCGCTTTGGCGGCTTCCTGCGCCGATGCGAAGGACGCGCTGCGGCTCGCTGGGGACAGCGCCGGCGTCGAGATCCGAGCGATTTCGCACCTTCGGGTACGCCAGCTGCTCGAGTCGGCGAGCGCCGTGGCGCGGACACGCTTCACAAGCTCGCAGCTCAACCTGTTATCTCGGGAGACTGACTTCTCAGCACTGAAACAGACGCTCGTCGCGTGGTGCGAATGCGGCTTCAATCTCGTGACGACGGCGCAGCGGCTGGCGATCCACCGCAACACGGTGATCTACCGGCTCGACAAGATTTCGCGCTTGACCGCGCGCGACGTCCGCGAGCCAGGGGTGGCGATCGCTCTCTATCTCGCGTGCCTCATCGCGGACTGACTTTTCCGGCGACTCGGAAGCACGTCGTACAGCCAGCGTGGAAGACATCCCATGGCCCACGCGACAGGCTTTGACCATGAGCGACAAAGCCACGACCATCAGCATCGTGCGCCGATGCGCGGCGGCTGCGGGTATCGCAGCGGTCACGTTGGTCGCGCCTACGGTCGCCGTGGTCGAGCGGCCGGCCGCTGTGCTCGCGAAGGCGATACCGAGCACACCCGTCGACACCCAAGGGGCGCCCTGCCCCGGCGCGTACTACTGCATTGCGCCCGGACCCGATCCTGAGGTCCCGTACGGAACAAATCCCTACGTCCCGTACGGACCGGACCCGGTGACGCGAGGAAACCAAGCGTTCTGATCGGCGTTTGCCGGACGCGGACGGGAAATATTTGTGACCACGGTCACCCGTAGGCGGAATCAGTGCGCATTCGAGCCACAGAGGTGATCGATTCCTGCCAGCCACCGATCAATTACTGCCACCGGAATTAAACCTCTGACCTCCCTGTTTAAAGAGATAGATTGGCAGAGGAAACCTCCTCACCGATACACAGAACGTCCGAACCGCGACTTTCGCGCCACGGCTCGAACAGACAAAGAGAAGGACAGCACAATGAAGAAGTTCGGATTTGCCACCATTATCGCAAGCGGATTGGCCGCAGCGGTGCTCGGCTTGGCGGGCCCCGCACAGGCCGACATCGGCCACAACGGTTGGGTCAATAACGTTCAGCCCCAGGTGAGCGTCCCGCAGGTCGACAACAGCGCGCACCAGAGCCGCTGACACAACGCATACGAAGAGGGGCGCCCGAACGGGTGCCCCTCTTTTCGTTGCGCACTCTCCTTAATGCTGCGGCCTGCGACGTCCCAGGAAGAGCGCCAGCCCGATGGCGCTGGAGCCAAGTACCACGGTCACCCCTGCCGCGACGTACAGGAAGATGTCCCTCGCGGTCAGACCGGATGTCGACTCGTCGGCGGCCAGCCTCAGCTGATAGTCACCCGGCAGCGGGGCTTCCTGCGGATTGTCCAGGCCCGGGAACTGTTGGGTCCTGTGCACTTCGAATTGCCTTTCGCCGCTTGCCGTCTGCGTCCACTCACCCCAAGCGGGAGTCGCACCGTCAAGCAACACCTTGCGCTCACCGAAGCGGACGTCGTCGCCGACGTCGATGATGCGACGCACGCGGAACGGCTCATATGTCGCTTGCGAGTAGCGCACCAGGACGGGGACGTTGTCGTAGCGCAACACCGGCGGTGGAGGCGGCGGTAGCGGCAGCCCGACCGACGGCATATAGCCGCCGCCGAAAAACGAGCCGACCGCCACATTGAGGGCGGTGTCGACCGCCGCGTTGACAAGGTTGGCCGGGGTGTCGACGAGAGCGGTGAAGCTGTACGCCGCGAACTGCGCCACTTCGAGGACAGCCCGCGCCAGCGGCGGGATCCACACGATCCGCGGGGCGTTGTCGTAGATGTAGACGATCCGCACCCGCTCGTGATACGGGTTGATCAAGATCGGCCGATAGTACTCGTCGTACTGCACCCAGTCCGGACTCCACTGGCGGATGCTGCGATCCCGGACCCGGTCGCTGGCCAGCCGGGCGTCAACCTTCGCGCTTGCGCTGCTGTCGACACCGAGCGGGCCCTTGACTCCGAGCCCAGGGCCGATCGAGCTGGAGAGCGCGTCAACGTCCTGCTTCGGAGCCGGATCCGGTTTCACCTCAACGGGTTTGGCGTTCCTGGCGAGCTCGACATCCGCTTTCGGGGCCTCCATGGTCCGCGGTTCCGACGTCTCGATGACCTTCGCGGCCTGCGAGACCGAGACGGTCGGTCCGTCCGGCGTCGTGACCGCGGCGGAATTCTCGGCGGCGCTTCCCGTTGGCTCGCTGCCCATTGGCTCACTTCCGAGTGTCGCCGGCCCGCTGGAGGGCGTCGACGGAGCACTGCTAGGTGGCAGCATGTCGTCCATGGCCGAGCTCGGCGCGACCAGCGCCGCAGACGGCGGCACCGAGCCGGCCGACGCTGATGGGGGCGCGCTGGTTGCGGCAGGAGCCGGCAACGACGAAGGCGCCTGAGTCGCCGGGCTCTGCGAGGTCGCGGTTGAAATCACCGATGACGGGTCAGAGACCGGCGGGGCGACGACACGCGGTGCCGGTGACTCGACCTTCCTCGCGGGCGGGACTGGCGCTGCCGTCGGCGATGCAGGCGCGAAGGACGTGACAACCGGTGCCGTCGTCGACTGTGTGGCGGGCGGAGGGGGCGGCTCGATCGCCTCCTGTGTCGGCGGCGGTGCCTCGACGCTGGGCGCTGCCGGCAGCACTGGCGGCGCCGCCTGTGACGGGGCTTCGGTCTCCTCCGGAGCCTGCACCTTCGGTTCCGGAGCCGGAACCGTCGTCGTGACGACCTGATCGGCATCCGGCTTGGCGAACGCCGGCGGAACTCCTGCGGTGAGCGCTGTGAGGGAGATCACGACTCCCGACGCCAGAACGGCGACAACGCTTCGGCTGCAGCAGAATTCAAGCGGTGCACCCATTAGTGCATCGACTCCTCTTACCTCACGCAGCGCGGCGTTATCCGCCACCGCTGCCATGCGCAGCCATCTCCCCCAACGCTGGGCCCGGTCCAGCAGCTGCCGCGGTTCTGATGCATTCATCGCTGGTTCGGCAAATCCGTTACAGCCGGCCGTCGGCCCGCGCATCCTTGAAGGAGAAGCTATACGGACGCCCCCGCGGGTCAGGAGGACCGCTGTGTCGCTCAAGTTGGGATTGGTCGGGGCAGGGTTGATGGCGGCCGCTGCGGTCGCCTATGCGCCCGTCGCGACCGCAGAGCCGGTGTGGCCGGTCGCGGGCGCCGAAGACGCCAGAGCGACCATCGACGACCTACAAGCCCAGGGATACGACGTCCAGATCAACTGGGTGAGCGGTATCCCGATGGTTCCCCTGTACCGATGCAAAGTCACCGGAATCAACAACCCCAACCACTCGCCGCCCAGCGAGAACACATTCGCCACGGTTTACGTCGACGTCTCGTGTCCAAACCCAGACGACGACTGGGGCGGGGTCGGTATCGGAGTCGGTGTCGGTTTCTGACCGCGACTCAGATTCTGGTCAACGTGAAGATGACCGGATTCGAGTAGCCCGGTGCGAGTGCCCATGGACACCCCGGGTAGGGATTCGTGGTGAGCATGGTGCCCTCTTGCCGGCTCGCGTCGACCTTGAAGGTAACCGTCCCCGGTGCCACGCCGTCGTTGTTGCACTTCGTCCCGTCCGGGAGGTCCACCACGAATCTCCAGAGTCCGTTCCACGGATGGGCATCCACGGTCCAGCCGGTGCTGTCCGCGATGCGGGCGCAGTCCGGTCCACACGACGTGACGACCCAGGTGGACTGCAGACCGGGCCCGTTCGGGACGAAGGTGCCGCTGAAATCGTCGGCCCGGGCGGGGCTCGCGAAACCGATGGCGACGCCGGCGAAGACGGCGGCTGCTGCTAGACCTCCTGTCACGTTCATGCTGGCTCCCGTTCGCTGGCGGCGTCCAACCATTATTTGCCGGCAAGACCGCTCAGTCAGCCTCTTTGATCAGCAAAACATGTGGTGCAATCAACGGTGATGCGCGCCTACGCACGTGTTACTGCAAGCCGGGGCATAGTCGTGGTGAAAAGCTCGCGGTGACCGCCGCTGCGACTGTCTTGGAACACCCGCGCGACTGGAGAGCAGATGCCCGATGTGACGTATGAGAACGACATCACCGGGCTTTTGGTGATCGATCCATACAACGACTTCATTTCCGAGGGCGGAAAAGTGTGGGATCGCCTTAAGGGAGTCGCTGAAGCCAACGGATGCATCCCTAATATGGCGGCCATCCTTGAGGCCGCGCGGAGCGCAGACATACGAGTGTTCTATGCGCTGCATCACCGATACCGCCCCGGCGATTTCGAAACATGGAAGTACGTAGCGCCGATTCAGCGGGCGGCGTGGATGCGCAAAACATTCGAGTACGGCACATGGGGCGGCGAACTACGCAGCGAGTTCGAGCCTCAACCGGGCGATGTTGTGGCCCAAGAGCACTGGTGCTCCAGCGGGTTCGCCAACACCGATCTCGACCTCCAACTCAAAAAGCACGGCATCCACAAGCTGATCGCGGTGGGCCTCATCGCGCACACCTGCGTGGAGGCAACCGTTCGATTCGCCGCTGAGCTTGGCTACGAGGTCACGATGGTGAAGGACGCGACGGCCGACTACTCCGACGAGGAGATGCACGCCGCCCTCGACATCAACATCCCGAACTACGCGACCGCCGTGGTGACCGCCGAAGAACTGGTGCGGGCGATTTCTCCTCGTTAGACCGCCCTTGGCTCACCTGTCAAGCGTGGAACACCGCAGTCGCCGCAGGCAACATCAGCGACCACTTCGTCGCACGAGCCAATGACCGCGCCCAGTGCGCCAAACCCGGCGTCCGCACAAACCGTGCTGCAGTTCACCGATCTCGAAAACCCACAGGATGTGGCCGTCGACGCCGAAGGCAATGTGTATGTGGCCGACCTACATCAATTCCAGACGACAAGGGATTTCCCGACGCGACGACGCGGGTGATCAAGCTGGCGGCCGGGTCTGACACCCCAGTCGTGCTGCCGCAGTTCGTTCATGCCGGTCTGATGGCCGATTCCGCAGGAGCCGTCTGGGTCAAGGATGCCGGAAACGACCGGCTGGTGAAATTGGCGGCCGGGTCGGATCGCGAAACCCAGCAGCCGTTGCCCTCGGCGGGCGCGGCGATGTCATGGCGGGGCGGACTGACACCGTCTGGCCGTAGAGATTGGCCGCGAGCGGCGTCCCCCCCGTTCGCCGCTCGCGGCCTGTTCTATGAGGATGTCGTGCGTACGCGAGATGGGCATGCGTAGTCGACTACTCGAATTTCCGCTGCCGGTCAGTACGGTGGGCACATGAAGTATCTCGACGTCGACGGAATCGGAAGAGTCAGTCGGATCGGTGTGGGCACCTGGCAGTTCGGCTCACGCGAGTGGGGCTACGGGGACAGCTACGCCTCGGGCGCCGCGCGCGACATCGTGCAGCGAGCACTTGCTCTGGGGGTCACGCTGTTCGACACGGCCGAGATATACGCGATGGGCAAGAGTGAGCGCATCCTCGGCGAGGCACTCGGCGACCAGCGTTCCACGGTTGCGTTGGCCAGCAAGATCTTTCCGGTCGCGCCCTTCCCCCTGGTCATCAAACAGCGCGAGCGCGCCAGTGCACGGCGGTTGCAGGTGGCCCGCATTCCGCTCTACCAGATCCACCAGCCCAACCCCGTGGTCCCGGACTCGGTGATCATGCCCGGGATGCGCAGCCTGCTCAACAGCGGCGACATCGGGGCGGCCGGTGTTTCGAACTATTCGCTCGGTCGATGGCAGAAGGCGGACACTGCACTCGGACGGCCGGTCATCAGCAACCAGGTGCAGTTCTCCCTCGCCCGCCCCGGTCCGCTCGAAGACCTGGTGCCGTTCGCCGAGCGCGAGAACCGCATCGTGATCGCCTACAGCCCACTCGCGCAGGGACTGCTGGGCGGCAAGTACGGAGTCGGCAATCGCCCCGGCGGCGTGCGGGCGACGAACCAGCTGTTCGGCACCGAGAACCTGCGGCGGGTGGAGCCGCTGCTGCAGACGCTGCGTGACGTTGCAACGGAGGTCGGCGCCAAGCCGGCGCAGGTCGCGCTGGCCTGGCTGATCAGCCTGCCGAACGTCGTCGCGATTCCCGGCGCATCCAGCGTTGAACAACTCGAGTTCAACGTCGCCGCCGCCGATATCGAACTGAGCCCTCAGTCCCGCGATGCGCTCACCGACGCCGCCCGCGCGTTCCGCCCGGTATCCACCGGTCGCTTCGTCGCCGATCGGGTTCGAGAGAAGCTCGGCCGTTCTTAACCGCTGTCCGGGGGCAGTGGACACACTGACGCGATGACATCCAATGACGTGTACGAACGGCTGGGCGTCCAGCAGCTGCTTGCCGCCGGCGACAGGATCGGCGCCGTCAAGGCCTACCGGGGCGAGGCCAATGTGGATCTGGCGACCGCGAGCCGGTTCATCGAGTCGCTCTGACGCTTCGCGTCTGTTGCTACCGCAGCACATTGACTAGCGCCCGGCTCCAGTGGCTGCACCTTTTCTGATGTTGGGATCGGTAGCCCCGCACGCCATGTCAACTTGGCACAGCACCGCAGCAACCGCGTGCGGACGAAGACGAAGGAACGTGCCAATGAACAACAACGAGGTAGTAGCGATCGTGCTCGGGGCGGTCGCCGCTGTGTTCGCCCTGTCGCTCCTGATGCGCTTTGTCCTGCTGAGCGAGTACGGCGTGCCCGGTGGCTGGATGTACTTCGGGCTTCCGATCGGAGGGATCGGCCTGGTTGTGCTGCTGCTGCGCCTCGGGCTGCTCAACTTCGGAGGAAGGTCGGGCGGCACGATTCAGCCCTGGCACTACAACAGCGGTATGCCAACGCCGCCTCCTGTGTCTCGGCCGCCCGCCGCATCGGTTCCTCACCGCCTCCAGCGGCTCGAGACCATGCGCGAAAGCGGCGCGATCTCCGACGCGGAATACACCGCCAAGCGTCAGCAGATCATCTCCAGCATCTGAACCGCGACGCGTAGGTCTGCGAAGTTGACGGCTCGTTGCTGCCGGGACAACGCCGCCAATCCATGTCGCCATCGCTACGCGGGGGCGGACCCCGCTTGCGCGACGTCCGGTTCTGGTATGACTGAGCTGAGCTCAATACAACCCCCGCGGGGAGGAGTCCCACCGAGGTGCCCAACTGGTGCGGTCAGCGGATGACGACCTGGTGAGCGCCCCGACGATCGAGCCCGTCATCCCCGCCGAGCAGCCGCGGAGAACCGGCGTGGCCAGGTGGATCCGCCGGTTAGCGATTCCGATCATCGTCGGCTGGATAGCGCTCATCGCAGTCCTGAACCTGGCCGTGCCACAGCTCGAAGTCGTAGGCCAGATGCGGTCGGTGTCGATGTCCCCGAAAGAGGCACCCTCGGTGATCGCGATGATGCGCGTCGGAAAGGTCTTCGAGGAGTTCGATTCCGACAGCTCAGCGATGATCGTCCTGGAAGGCGACCATCGCCTCGGCGCGGATGCCCACCGGTTCTACGACGACATGGTCTACAAGCTCAGGGCCGACTCCAAGCACGTCGAGCACATTCAGGACTTCTGGGGCGACCCGCTGACAAGCGCTGGAGCGCAGAGCGAGGACGGAAAAGCCGCATACGTGCAGGTGTATCTGCGCGGCAACATGGGGGAAGCGCTCGGCAACGAGTCAGTCACCGCGGTTCAGAAACTCGTTGCGGGATTGTCTCCGCCGCCCGGGGTCAAGGTCTTCGTGACCGGCGGGCCCGCCCTACAGGCAGACCAACAGATCGCCGGCGACCGCAGCGTCAGAATTATCGAGTCGGTGACGGTCATCGTCATCATCCTGATGCTGCTGTTCTTCTATCGATCGATCATCACAGTCCTGCTCGTGTTGGTGATGCTGGTATTGGGGCTGTCGGTGACCCGTGGTGTGGTGGCGTTCCTCGGCTACCACGACCTGATCGGGTTGTCGACATTCGCGACCCAGCTCCTGGTAACCCTCGCGATCGCCGCAACGACCGACTACGCGATCTTCCTGATCGGGCGCTACCAGGAGGCCCGCACCATCGGGGAGGACCGGGAGTCGGCCTTCTACACGATGTTCCGCGGCACCGCCCATGTGGTGCTGGGCTCGGGCATGACGATCGCGGGAGCGACATTCTGCCTTTCGTTCACCCGGCTGCCCTACTTCCAGACGCTGGGCATCCCGCTCGCTGTCGGAATGGTCGTCGCAGTGCTTGTGGCGCTGACTCTGGGGCCCGCCATAATCACGGTCGCGAGCCGCTTCGGACTATTAGAGCCCAAGCGCGCCATGCGAATTCGTTTTTGGCGCCGCCTGGGCGCCGCCGTCGTTCGATGGCCGGCCTGGATACTGCTCATGACGATCATCCTCGCCCTCGTTGGCCTACTCACCCTGCCGGGCTACCAGCCGAGCTACAACGACCGAAAGTACCTACCAGCCGACCTGCCGGCGAACCAGGGATTCGCAGCGGCTGAGCGACATTTCCCCATCTCCCGGATGAACCCTGAACTGCTGCTCGTCGAAACCGATCACGACCTTCGCAACTCGGCGGACTTCCTGGTGATCGAGCGGATCGCCAAGGCCGTGACCAAGGTGCCCGGCATCGGAAGGGTGCAGTCGATCACGCGTCCTGAGGGTAAGCCCTTGAAGTACAGCACGATTCCGGCTCAGCTCAGCATGAGCGGCACCTTTCAGACGATGAACCGGTCGTACATGCAAAGGGTGATGAACGACATGCTGGTGCAGGCCGACGAGATGCAGAACACCGTCGACACGATGAACCGGATGATCGGGCTGATGGAGGAGATGAGCTCGACGACGCACAGCATGGTGGGCAAGACCACCGAAATGGCCGTCGACGTTGCCGAATTACGCGATCACATAGCCGATTTCGATGACTTCTTCCGACCGCTGCGCAATTACCTCTACTGGGAGCCGCACTGCTACGACATCCCGATGTGCTGGTCGCTCCGGTCGACGTTCGACACGCTGGACGGGGTGGACACCGTCACTGATCAATTCCAGAGTCTGCTGCCGGACCTGAATCGACTCGATTCCCTCATGCCCCAAATGATTGCGACGATGGGGCCGACGATCGACACGATGAAGAACATGCGGACCATGATGCTGAGCATGCACTCCACTCAGGCAAGCCAGCAGGATCAGACGGCGGTGATGAACGAGAATCAGTCCGCGATGGGTGATGCGTTCAACGACTCCCATAACGATGACACCTTCTACTTGCCACCGGAGATCTTTGACAACAAAGACTTCAAGCGTGGCATGGACAGCTTCATCTCACCGGACGGCCACGCGGTCCGGTTCATCATCTCCCACGAAGAAGACCCGCTGTCCGCCGACGGCATCAAGCGCATCGACGCCATCAAGAGCGCCGCATTTGAAGCCATCAAGGGCACGCCATTGGAGGGATCCAGGGTGTACATCGGTGGCACCGCCTCGACCTTCAAGGACATGGAGGAAGGCAACAAATACGACCTACTGATCGCCGGCATCGCCGCACTAACCCTGATCTTCATCATCATGCTGCTCATCACGCGCAGTGTCGTGGCAGCAGGCGTCATCGTCGGCACCGTGGTGCTATCACTCGGCGCATCCTTCGGGCTGTCGGTTCTGTTCTGGCAGCACCTGCTGGGCATCGAATTGCAATTCATGGTGATGGCGATGGCGGTCATCATCCTGTTGGCGGTCGGCGCGGACTACAACCTGCTGTTGGTGGCGCGGATGAAGGAGGAAATACCGGCCGGGATCAACACCGGAATCATCCGTGCCATGGGCGGCAGCGGATCCGTCGTGACCGCAGCCGGCCTGGTGTTCGCGTT
>DASQCE010000313.1:0-6849 GCA_035634855.1 Mycobacterium sp. | reverse complement strand
CTTGATCGACGCATGCAGTGCCCGCAGCGACGACCGGTCGGCCTTCACCTCCAGCACCCGCATCCCCTCGAACGGCTCGCCCAGCGCACCGGCCAGCTCGTCGGCCTCGATCTGCCTGCTGTCGACGTGGTAAGCCCGGCAGAGCGCGCCCACATCGACGTCGTGTGGCGTGCCGAAAATCCGCGACGACACATCGGAGAACCGCGGGTCGCCCTGCTCGAGCAGTTCGAAGATGCCGCCGCCGTTGTCGTTGGACACCACGATCGTCAGGTTGCGCGGCGTCGGCTCCGTCGGCCCGATCAGCAGGCCCGAGCTGTCGTGCACGAACGTCAGGTCTCCGATCAACGCGATCGTCCGCCCGTCATGTGCGAGCGCCGCGCCGATCGCCGTCGACACCGTGCCGTCGATGCCGGCCACGCCGCGGTTGGACCGCACCTTGATGCCCTGCGTGTTCAGCCCGACCAGGGCCGCGTCGCGCACGGGGTTCGACGCGCCGAGCACCAGCTGGTCCCCCGGCCGCACCGCGCCGGCCACCGCCGCGGCGACGTGCAGCCCCGTGGTCAGTGGGTGCGCCTTGAGCTGGCCGCGGACCGCCTCGATCGCGTGCCGGTTCACCTCGGCGCAGCGCTTGAGCCAATTGGCGTTCGGCTCGCCTGCGGTCACCGCGCGCGTGCCCGTGGCCTGCGAGTTCCCCGAAACGTCCGGCCAGCGCGGCCCGGTGGTCAGTGCGTACACCGGCACCGACGGGTCGGCCAGCAGTGCCGACACCGGCCGGTGCAGCGTCGGGCGGCCCAGCATGATCACCTGCTGCGGGTGGATCAGCCGCAGGGCGAACGGGTGCAGCGGGTTTGCGGCGGGCGGCGCCGTCGGCTCGGCGACCGTCGGCAGCTGCGCGAGATTGGGGTGCACACCGGCGCCGTGCCCGGCGATGACGACGGTGTCCGGCGTGAGGTCGATGTCCAGCGGCTGGTCGAACGTGACCGGCGGCGTGTACGTCCACGGCCTGCCACCGGGACGACCCCGCGGCGCGTAGCCGCCGGTCGCAGGATCTTCGTTGGCGTCGGGCACCAGCGGCTCGCGCAGCGGGATGTCGAACTGCACGGGTCCGGCGTTGGCGGTGCGAAATCCCGTGGCCGCCACCAGAACTCGACATGTCGCCGAGCGCCACTGCGCGTTCAGCGTTGCTGAATCGCCGGGCGCGACTCCTTTCATTTCGGGGGCCAAACCGAGGCTGATGTTGTCGCGCACCTGGGTGCCGAAGTAGCCGAGCTGCTCCATCGTCTGGTTGGCGCCGGTGCCCAGCAGCTCATAGGGCCGGTTGGCGCTCAGCACGATCAGCGGCACCCGCGCGTAATTGGCCTCGACGACGGCGGGCCCGAGGTTGGCCACCGCGGTGCCCGACGTCATCGCCACACACACCGGGGCCCGCTCGGCCACCGCGAGTCCGATCGCGAGGTAGCCGGCGGTGCGCTCGTCGATGCGGACGTGGAGCCGGAGACGGCTCGCTCGGTCGGCATCGTGGAGGGCGAATGCGAGAGGCGCGTTACGCGAACCCGGGCACAGCACGACGTCGCGCACGCCGCCACGAATCAGTTCGTCGACGACAACGCGCGCCTGCGCGGTCGATGGGTTCACCACTACAGCGTGTCACACGGCCTCAGTGCGCCTCGGGACGCTGGTGAGCAAGGGCCAACCGCTCCAGCTCGTCGGCCTCCGCCTGGGCGATCCGCGTCTCGCCCTCCACGTCGACCGTCTTGGCCAGCAGCCAGTAAAGGACCCCCGCGACCGGAAGGCCGATGAACATCGAGATGTCCGCCCCATCGAGCTTGGCCGCGACAAACCCGGTGTACTTGCTGGTGGACAGGAACGGAAGCATCGCCGCGAACCCGACGAGATACGACGTGATCCCACGCCAGCCCCACCGCCCATACATGCCTCGGGGATTGAAGATCTCGGCAATGGCGTAATGCCCACGTCGCACCACGTAGTAGTCGACGAGGTTGACCGCGGTCCAGGGGACGAACAGATACAGCACGAGCAGGAGGAAGTCCTCGAAGTTGGTGAGGAAGTTCTCGCCGATGAGCAAGGCGGGGATGAGGGACAGCACGGCAGTGAAGCTGATGGTGATGATGCGCAGCGTCGATGTCGGGCGCACCTTTTTGAAGGAGTCGATCGCGCTGATCAAGGTGAGCGAGCCGCCGTACATGTTCAGGGCGGTGACTGAAATGAGGCCGAGCGTCGAAAAGATGAGGGCGATTCCGCCGAAGCCTGTGAAGAGGTGATCACCGGCGGCCTTGAGCGACGCGATCGTGTCGAATTCGGCTCCCGCCCATGCGGCGAGCGCGGAACCCAGACACATCAACCAGATCGCGCCGAGCGCAGAACCCCAATACGTCCAGAGGAACGTCTTGCGCACGGTGACCGACGGGGGAAGGTAGCGCGAATAGTCCGAAACGTAGATGGCCCAGCTGATCTGGTAGCCGGCGACCGCACCGAACTGAATCAGGAACGGTGTCCACTTGAAGCCGCCGAGATCGAACGAGCCCGGCGGAAAGTTCAGCGTGCAAACCCCGATCGTGAGAAGCCCGAAAATGATGAGGAAGCCCGCCGTCAGCCACCGCTCGACTCCGTGGATGAGGTCATAGCCCACCAGCGCCACGATTGCGGCGATCAGCGTCGCGACGACGATCCACAGCTTGGTTGGCCCATGAATAGTCGAGTGCAGGGCGTCGCCGGCCAAGATTGTGTTGAAGATGTTGAAGCCCGCGTACTGCAGGTAGGCGAACGCCCAGACCAACAACGCGCCCACGTAGCCGAACTGCGGACGCGACTGGATCATTTGGGGTAGCCCGAGTTGCGGGCCTTGTGCTGAGTGGAACGCCATGAAGAAGGTGCCGAACAGGACTCCTGAGATGATCGCGAGTATCGACCAGATCAGGTTGCCGCCGCCCGTCACCGAGAAGGTGCCGACCGCCAAGGTCGCGATCTGGGCGTTGCTCATGAACCACAGCGGGCCCTGACTCCACACCTTGCCGTGCCGTTCGTTCAGCGGCACATAGTCGATTGAGCGCACCTCGACTCCAGCGATGCGTCCAGGAGTTGCGGGCGATATTTCAGCGGACATGCGAACTCCTCGCGCAGAAGAACACGACTGATCACAGCTGGCCGACGTGCGAGCAGGCTATACCCGTCAGCTGGCAAAACTATGCGGACGACGCGTGCGTTTCCGCCGGGCTCAGTTCGCGTCGGCGAGGAATTTCAGGGTGGCGGCGTTGACGACTTGCGGTCGTTCGATGAAGCCCAGATGCCCGGTATGGGAAATCTCCAGGTAGTGGCCGCGCGGGATGGCGTCGGCGACCTCCTTGCCGAGGTGCGCGGGGAGCATTACGTCGTCCTGGAAGCCGATGACGAGCGTGGGCGCCGTAATACTTCGGTAAGCAGCGAGCCGGTTGCCCTCCGGCGTGATGTTCAGCTGGGTTCTCAGGCCGGGCGTTGGCTTGGTCGGCCACATGGTGAACATGTCGATCCAATCCCGCACGGCGACGTCGTCGTTCAGTGTCTTCGGCGAAAAGCTTTCCAGTAGGCGCACTTTCGCATCGTATGCGGGCGGCAGCTCGACGCCGGATTCGGCGAGCTCGACCTCGGCGCCACGGAAGAAGTCGCGGGTGCGGTCGTGCCGGCCGCGGGTGGCCATCAACACCGCCGTCCTGACCAGCTCGGGCCTGGCCACCATCAGCTCCTGGGCGATGAATGCGCCCATGGACACCGCCACGATGTGCGCAGGCGCCACGTTGAGCTTCTCGATCAGTGCTGCCGTGTCCGCGACCATGGTTTCGGTCGTGAAACCGTCGGCCTTCTCGGTCGCGCCGATGCCGCGGTTGTCGAAGGTGATGCAGCGATAGCCGGCCCGCAGGAACTCTGGCACCTGGTGCACGTGCCAGGTGCGGCCTGCGCCCCCGCGACCCGCGATGAACAGCACCGGGTCGCCTGTGCCGCGGTCGTCGTAGGACAGATTCACGCCGACGACGCTACTTCACGGCGATTCGGGCGGGTACGTACGCAGGCCGTCGGCTAGCGCACCGAAATCGCGGAGCGGACCACCGATAGTGGTTTCGGCGCGGTTGCGTGCGTCGAGCGTCGGTTAGCGCGCCGAAATCGCTTCGCGGGGGCGCCCGCGGCGCTTCGACCGGACCGCGCGCAGCGCCTGGTCCCACAGCAGCAGCGTCGACGGGACCAGCTGGCCCGCCTTGACGGTCTCCTTGCCGAGCATCGCCGTCGCGGTCGCCTTCGTGGCCGCGGACGCCTTCGACGGGTGGCCCGAGTCGAAGGGCGGCTGGGGGTCGTATTCGATCGTGAGCTGGATCGCCTTGGCGCGCGCCTCACCGACGATCTGTCCGGCAAGCCACATCGCGAGGTCGATACCCGCAGACACGCCTGCACACGTCACGATGCTGTTTGGTGTCGCCTCCGCGACTACGATCCGCTCGTCGCTGACCGGCGTGACGCCGAACGTCTTGAGCATCGGCACCACCATCCAGTGCGACGTGGCCCGCCTGCCCCCGAGCAGCCCAGCTGCCGCCAGGATCACCGAACCAGAGCACACCGACGCTGTCCACGTCGCGGTCTGGTGTGCCCGTCGCACCCACTCGAGCAGCTTCTCGTCGCGGGCGTGTTCGAAGGTCGTCATGCCGCCGGGCACCAGAAGAATGTCGGGCGACGGCGTCTCGTCGAACGAATGAGTGGCCCCGACGAGCAGCGCACCGGAGTCGGCGGCGATGGGTCCCGGCTCATGCCAGACGAACCGCACCTCGGCGTCGGGCAGGTTGCGCAGCACCTCGTACGGTCCGATGAAGTCCAGTGCGGTGAAGCCTGGGTACACGACGATTGCGATCTGCGTCATTGCCATCTCCTCTGTTAGGCGAATGTCTTGCGATAATGGTCGGGCGAAATGCCAAGCCGTCGAACGAAGTTGCGTCGCAGGGTTTCCGCGCTGCCGAAGCCGCAGCGGGCCGCGATGACGGTAACGGTGTCGTCGGTCTCCTCGAGCTGGCGGCGGGCGGCTTCGGTGCGGATGCGCTCGACGTAGGCTCCGGGCGCTTCCCCAACCTCGTCGGTGAACACGCGCGTGAAGTGGCGAGGGCTCATCGCGGCGCGACGGGCCAACTCCGGGATACTGTGCGCGCCACCGGGTTCGGACTCGATGGCCTCCTGCGCGTCGCGGATCGGCGCTCGCTTGGCGCGCGGCATCCACACCGGCGCCGCGAACTGCGTCTGCCCACCCGGCCGTCGCAGGTAGAGCACCAGCCAGCGGGCGACGGTCTGCGCGGCGTCCGTGCCGTAGTCGTCCTCGACGAGCGACAACGCCAGGTCGATGCCCGCGGTGACGCCCGCGGCTGTCCACACCTTCTCGGAGCTGCGGACGAAGATCGGCTCGGGATCGACTGTGACCGATGGAAATTCGCGTGCCATCTGTCCGGCGAACGCCCAGTGCGTGGTCGCGACGCAGCCGTCGATGAAACCGGCCTGCGCGGCGAGGAAAGACCCGGTGCACACGCTGACAACGCGACGGGCGTGCTCGGCCGCGATCTGTATCCAACCGATGGTGTCCGCGTTGCGTCGAGCCTCGTCGACCCCGATTCCGCCGGGCAGGACCAGGGTGTCGATGGGTTCGCGCGGATCGGGCAGCGGTTGGGCGACGAGGGCGAGGCCGGTGAGCGTGGTGGCCGGTTCGCCATTGCGCGAGACGACGCCGACGGAGTAGCCCTCGTCGGCGCGCCCTTGGCTGGCCAGGTAGATGGTGGCGCCGGTGAACACCTCGAACGGGCCGACCAGGTCGAGTGCCTGGACGCCCGGGTAGCCCAACACCACTACCGATCGCACGACTCCAGTGTTGGCGACCGCCGCCATGGCGTCTATGCCATGGAGCCCACAAATTAGGACATGGCCAAGTCGAGTATCCGAATACGCGCTGCCACGGCGTCGCCAAATGATCAGTTTCATGTCCGGATCTGAACCATCGGCTGTGGAGCGCTGCGACGTCTGCATCGTCGGAGCCGGCATCGCGGGACTGAATGCCATGTTCGTCGCCGGCCAACATCTGTCTGGGGATCAGAAGGTCATCCTGGTCGACCGCCGGGAACGCGTCGGCGGCATGTGGGTGGACACCTATCCCTACGTCGACTGCACCAGCCCCACCCCATGTTCACCGCTGGGAACATCAAGTGGACCCTGGGCAAGGACCCCTCGTACCTCGCGACAAAGTACGAGGTGCTCGACCACTTTGCTCACTGTCTCTACGTAATCAGGCAGCGGGTCCGGGTCGACGGATTCTTCGGCTGGGACATGAAGTCCGACGAGGAGACGGACGGGGTCGTGCGGATCCGGTGCAGATCGTCGGATGGCCGGATTCTGGTGGTCGAGACGAAGCGACTGATCAAGGCCTACGGCATCGGCGTAATGCCCAATGACCCGCTCGAGGTTTCGAGCACGCGTGTGCAGTCGGTGTCTCCCGACTTTTGCGACATGCGCGGGGACGACATGCGGGCCAGCGACACACCCGTGTGGGTCATCGGTGGTGGCAAGACCGGGATGGACACCGCGCACGCGCTGATCACGGAATACCCGGGCCGTGAAGTGAACCTGGTGGCGGGTTCGGGCACGTTCTTCACTACCCGTGACCGGTTCTTCTTCCCAACCGGGGTCCGGCGATGGTGGGACGGCATGCGGTTCAGCAGCCTGGGCGCGGAATTCGCCCGTCGTTTCGACGGAAGCAACGAGACGGCCGTTTGGGACTGGCACCGCGACAACTACGGCACTTGGTTGACCCCCCAGACGGGGAACTTCGTGGGG
>DASQCE010000312.1:0-9707 GCA_035634855.1 Mycobacterium sp. | reverse complement strand
CGGACCCGCCAACCGCGTCCCGTCGCTGCCGGGCGCCGGCAGCCTCCTGATGCCCCCGTATCGGGTGCTCCGGTTCGACCCAGACGGTGTCGAATTGAGCGTGCAGTTCAGCCGGTTCTCGGTGGGCGGAAACTATGCGGTGCACGGCGGCGTGCTGCCGCTGCTTTTCGACTCGGTGTTCGGGATGGTCATCCACGCGGCGGGGCGGCCGATCAGTCGTACGGCCTTCCTGCACGTCGACTACCGGAAGGTGACGCCGATCGACACGCCGCTGACCGCGCGCGGCTGGGTGAGGGAGGCCGAGGGCCGCAAGGCGTTCGTCAATGCCGAATTGCGTGACCCGGAGGAAAACCTGCTCGCAGAAGCGAACGGGCTGATGATCAGATTGCTCCCCGGCCAGCCGTAGCCGTGCCACGATGACGGCGTGCCGGAACGCCAACTGAGTCGTCTTTCCACCCCGCGTGCCGCGGCAGTAGCCGGCGTGTTGTTCGCGCTGCTGTTCGCGACGGCGCTGGTGCTGATCCGCCTGGCGCTGCCGGAGGGCGCGGAGCCCGGCGCGCAGTGGCTGGTGTCTGGTAGCACGAATCTCAAGGTTGCCGCGACCATCATGCCGTTCGCCGGTATCGCGTTCCTGTGGTTCATGGGGGTGGTGCGCGACGGGCTCGGGCGCTATGAGGACAAGTTCTTCTCGACCGTGTTCATCGGCAGTGGGCTGTTGTTCCTCGCGATGATGTTTGTTGCGGCCGGGGTGGGAGCGGGTCTGGAGCGTAGCCGCGCGGCCGGGGATCCCAATGTGGCGACCTTTGGGCAGATGGTGCTGTTGGCCGTGTCGAAGACCTATGCGCTGCGGATGGCGGCGGTGTTCATGATCTCGCTGGCCACCATCTGGCTGAAGACCGGGCTCATGCCGCGCTGGCTGGTCGCGGTGAGTTACCTTGCCGCGGTTGGGCTTTTGGTCGCGAGCGATATCACGATGTGGCTCGTGTTGGCGTTTCCGGTGTGGGTGCTGGTAGTCAGTGTGCTGTTGTTGGTGCGCGGCGGCGTCATCGACCTCGACCGCGACGAGTCTGGCTGACACAAAAATATCGACCTGCGTCAATTATGATCCGGCCATTCCGGGCAAGGGGGCCCGTGGTGTCAGAGGACTACGACATTGTGGTGGTCGACGTCAGCTACTTCAACAACGACGACGGTGTCACCGTGCTTGTCGCTTTCATCGACAAGCAACGCCTGACCGACTTCCGCGAAGACCGTGAAGCTGCGTTACTCAGCACCGTGACAAATGTGCCAGACGGCCCGGATATGACGCACGCGCAACGGGTTTCGGACGTCATCGGAACGACGGATTACCCCAGCGGCACCCGTCGACACATAGTAGCGCTGGGGATTGGCAGCCGCACGCGCTCTCCGCTGTCAACGCTCGCTCCTGCCACCCTGGTACGCGGCTTCCCTTGGCCGACGCCGGGCCGCGGCCGAGCCGTCGACAGCACGGGCCTAGCAGCCAAGGGCGCACGCAGCGTCAGTCTGCTACCCGCAGAGCCTGTGAAGGACATAGCCTTACGGCCTCGCGAACGTGGTCCTGTTCGCCTTCCGGCACCTCGTCGACGAGCACAACGACGATGCCGTCGTCGTCCTGATCGAAGACGGCGTCCGCGGCCATCACGCAGTTGCCCGCGCTGATGCAGACGTCTCGATCGGCGTGGACTTTCACCACGTCACCTCCAGTGATCTCAGACCGTAGATGAAGTGAAACGACCGGAACGCCACATCCTCGAAGTCTTCGGCTAGCTCCAGCGTCGGGAAGCGGCGCAGCAGCGCCGGGAACGCGATCCGCATCTCCATGCGGGCCAGCGGCGCGCCAAGGCAGTGGTGCACACCGTGGCCGAAGGCCAGATGCCCTGGCGCACCTCGGCGGATGTCGAGCACCTCCGGCGAGTCGATGAAGTCCGGATCGCGGTTGCCCGACGGCAGTGACACGAAGACCAGCTGTCCGGCGGAAATCGGGACACCGGCGATCTTGACATCGGTGGTGGTGATGCGGGGAATGGCGCTGTGCACGATAGACAACCAGCGCAGCATCTCCTCGACGGCGGGACCGACGACGACAGGATCGTCGCGGACCGCGGCCAGCTGATCGGGATGCCGCAGCAGTGCCAGCGTGCCAAGGCCCAGCATGTTCGACGTGGTCTCGTGCCCGGCGAGCAGCAATAGGCTTGCGACGCCGATTAGTTCGTCGTCGGTCAGCTCGTTGCCGTGTTCTCGAACCAGCATGCCGAGGATGTCCTCGCCGGGCTGTTGCCGCGCGCGCTCGACCAACGAGCGCATGTACTCGCGGCCGCGGCGGACCAGCTCTAGCCGCTCGGGCATCGGAATGGACAGGTCCAGCTGGCGGACGCTGCGGCGCTGGAATTCGTCGCGGTCGTCATAGGGCACGCCGAGCAGCTCGCAGATCACCAGCGACGGGATCGGCAGCGCGAAGCTCGCCACCAAATCTGCTGGCGGCCCGGCCTTTTCCATCGCGTCCAGTTGTGCGTCGACGATCTCGACGATGCGCGGCTCGAGCCGCTTCATCCTGCGGATCGTGAATTCAGCGGTGAGCATGCGCCGCAGCCGCTGATGCTCGGGCGGGTCGAGGCCCAGCAGATTGCCGGCCCGCGCGCCGGCCTGCTCATCCACGGGGACGTTCGGCGCGCCTGGCACGACGAAACCCGGTGGCCTGCTGTTGGAGAACCGTTCGTGGTCGGACAGCACGTCCTTGATGTCCTCGTGCCGGGTGACGAGGAAGACCTTCATGCCGAACGCGTTGGTCACGGTCCGCACGCCGTCGGTCTCGCGGATCTCGCGAAGTTCCGGAGTCGGATTGAACGTGTTGCGCCGCATGTGCAGTGGCGGCAGTTCCGGCGCTTGGGTCATGCTTCGACGCTACCCGGGGAAGGCTAGTCGTCGCGTTGGGGCAAGTCGGGGCACTGCTTGTGGTAGGCGATGCCCGGCACCCAGTAATTCCAGGTCTCGTGGCTCATGTTCTGGGTGAGTTTCGCGCATAAGGCGTCGGGGTCCATCGTGGGCACCGGCCACAGCCGCACTGTCTTGTCGAGGCTTCCTGTGACGATAGTTCGGCTGTCCGGGCTGAACGCGACGCTGTTGACGGCGGCGGTGTGCCCGGTCAGGGCCGGACCAAAATCGCCGCCGGTTTGCGCGTTCCACAGCTGGACGGTGCCGTCGTTGCTGGTGGCCGCGATGGTGGTGCCGTCCGGGCTGAATGCGGCCGCGGGCACGATGCCGCCGGCGAAGACGAGAGGGTCGCCGCTGGGTTGCAGGGTCTGCGCATCCCAGATCGGCACGGTGTTGTGGAAGCTGCCGGCGACGATGCGGTGCCCGTCGGGGCTGAACGACAGCTGCTGATCCTGGTAGTCGTGATGCACCGGCCCGGTCAGGAGCTGACCGGTGTTGGCGTCCCACAGGCGCATCGTCTGGTCGTAACTGCTGGTGGCGATGTGCCGGCCGTCCGGGCTGAAGACTGCGGCGATAACGGGAGCGTCGTGCTTGAGCGGATCGCCGATCGGGGCGAGGGTGTCGGCGTCCCAGATCCGCACGGTGTTGTCGGCGCTGCCGGTGGCGAGGCGGTGCCCGTCGGGACTGTACGCGACACTGTTGACCACATCGTCGTGGCCGCGCAGGGGTTGCCCGATGGGCTGGCCGGTGTCGGCGTCCCAGATCCGCAAGGTCTTGTCGGCGCTGGCGGAGGCGATGCGGCGTCCGTCCGGGCTGAACGCGACGGAGGTGACCCAACCCTCGTGTCCGGTGAGTGGGGCGCCGACCGGTTGATGGGTCTGCGCGTCCCACAACCTGATGGTCTTGTCGAAGCTGGCGGAGGCGATGCGGTGTCCATCCGGGCTGAACGCCACCCTCGTCACCATATCTTGGTGCCCGATCAGCGGGCGGCCGGTGATCGTGTCCCAAACCCGAACCGTATCGTCGAAGGCGCCTGATATCAGGCGGTGTCCGTCCGGGCTGAACGCGACAATGAGAATCGCATTTTGATGGCCGGTGAACGGTGCACCCACGGGTTGAAGGGTTTGCGCGTCCCACAATCGGACCGTCCGGTCGTCGCTGCCGGTGGCGACGGTCCGGCCGTCGCGGCTGAAAGCGACGCTGTTCACCACGCCGGTGTGTCCGCTGAGTTGGCCGGCGGGCCGGCCGGTGTCGGCGTCGAACAAGTGCACGGCAGAGTCGAATCCGCCGCCGACGGCGATGCGGCGTCCGTCGGGGCTGAACGCGACCGTCGTTACGACGCCTGGCTGGTCAGACGATAGCGGTTCCCCGATGGGTTGGCCGGTGTCGGCGTCCCACCGTCGTAGCGTGTTGTCAAAGCCGCCGCTGGCGATGCGGTGCCCGTCGGGACTGAACGCGACCCTCAAGACCGCTTCGTCGTGGCCGCGCAGGGGTGCCCCGATGGGTTGGCCGGTGTCGGCGTCCCACATGCGTACCGTCTTGTCGGCGCTGCCGGTGGCGATGCGGTGCCCGTCGGGACTGTAGGCGATGCTCTGGACATGCCCGTCGTGGCCGCGCAGGGGCGGGCCCGCGGGTTGTCCGGTTTCGGCGTCAAAGATCTGCACCGTGTGGCCCGCCTCTGCGGCGGCCACCGCGATGCGCCGGCCGTCGGGACTGTAGGCGACGTCGTTCACCCACGCGTGCGCGTCGATGATCTTGACCAGGTCCCGCTCGGTCTGAAGCGCGCTGAGTACCGGGTATTCGACGGCATTATTCGAGGGGAAGGTACGCGCGGCGAGGATCAACTGCATCGCGACATCGTCGCGGGCCCGCCCCATGTTGGCCAGCATGTTCAACCCGTCTGCCACCAACTCGTTCGCGAGCGCGTCGCGGCTGCGGGCGTCGGCCTCGAGGCGCTTCTTGTTGGCGAACACCAGGCCCGCCACGGCGATCAGTGCTATCACCAGTGCCACGGCCAGCACTGCCCGTAAGATCCTCGCCCGCTTGCGAAGCGCGGCGGAATGTGCTTGCGCGGTCCGCAGTTCCGCGTTGGCTTCGGCTTCCTGGTGCTCGCGCGACGCCTGGAGAAATTCGGCCGAGTGACGTACCCGGTCCCGGAACACCGGGGAGTCGGCCAGTTCTTGTGCGGCAGCCAGCCGCACGCCGCCGATCAGCCACTCCGGGCTGCGTTCGTTGCGTTCCCATTCAGCGGCGGCGCGGTCCAGGCTGTCGGCCAACTTGAGGCCCGCGGCCTGCTCGCGCAGCCACTTCGCCAACGACTTCCATTGCCGCAGGAGGCTTTCCAATGCCACTTCAACGACGGTCTCGCCACCGCGCTCGTCCTTGACCAGCAGACGCCGCGCGACCATGGCATCGATCAGGTCGTGGCTGTCCGGCGGCAGCTCGCTCCAGTTCGCGACGCGCCGCGACGGCGCATCGGTGTCCGGATCGATTGTGGCCAACCAGGGGATGAACGCGGCGCGCAGAATGTCGAATTGCTGTGCTCGGTGATCGGGGTCGGCGGCCAGCAGCTTGTCGATCTCGGCCTCGACGATGTGCGCCATTCCGCCCATGGCCTCGTAGTTGGCCAGCGTGAGCCGCCCGGTGCTGCCGTAATCGAGGTACAGGCGTGACAGAGTCAAGGCCAGCAGCGGCAGGCTGTCCGCGCCGCCGGTGGCATCGGCGAGCAGTCGTGCCACCAGCGCGGGATCCAGATCCAGGCGCAGGCCCGCGGCGGTGGCGCGCTCGGCGGGTCCGGTGATCACCTCCTTGTATTCGGTCAGCGGCATCGGCTTCAAATCACCGAATTCGCGGGTGTGCACCCCGAGCAGATCGGGCTCCTCTTGCAAGGACTGGTAACGGTCGGCACGAATCGTCATCACCGCAATCAGCGGTACGTCGTCGATCGCGCCGGTCTGTAGCAAGGCACCCAGCAGCGTCAGACAGGCACTGGATTCCGCGCCTGCGTCGGCGGAGAACAGTTCCTCGCCCTGATCGATCGGCAGCACCAGCGTGGGCGTCACCCCTTCGCCCGCGGCGTCGCGCTGCGCCTCGCGCAGCCACGCCGTGAGCCGAGCGGTGTCGGCGTGCAGGCAGGCGGCTTTGACGTCACCGAGCGCCGGGCCGCCAGGGCCGGCTTGGGATCGAAGCTGCCAGATCGCTTGGGCCAGACCATGATCGCCGGTGACCGCGGCGCGCTCGGGACGCACGATGTCGGCCACCAGGAAGTTCCTGTGGTCGCGGCGCAACCGCGGCAGCAGACCTGCGCGCAGGAACGACGACTTGCCCACCCCGGACGGGCCAAGGATCACGAACAGGCTTTCCACACCCGTCGCGCGCATGCCGCGCAGCGCGTCCAAGCCGCGGAGGATCTGCGGGTCGCGGCCGAAGAACACCGCCGCGTCGGCATCCTCCATCGACTGCCACCCGCGATACGGGACGCGCTTCGAATCCTTTTCGGGCGGCCACGGGAAGTATTCGGCGCCGATCCCGGCGTCGCGCAGCCCGCGCAGCAGTCGCGCCAGACCGTCGGCGCTGAAGACCACCGGTTCGCCGTCATCGGAGGTGACCGTGATCTGCTCGCCGTGGCCTTCGGCGAACAGATCGCAGATCTGCCACTCGCGAATGCGCTCGCCTTGGGCCGCGGGGTCGATACGGGCACAGAAGACGCGCTTGTTCAGAGATTCCGCCAGCCGGGCTTCGGCCACGCATTCCCCCGACTTCTCCCAATCAGGGGAGATCAGGCATATCACCGCTTCGCAGCGATCCACCGCGCGAGCCAGTTCGGACTTCCAGCGCACCCCCGGCGCAAACCCGATCCGCGGGTTGACGTCGAGGAAGATCTCGCCCTTCAGGCTCGGCTCGGCTTCCGTCAGCCACTGGAACACGGCCTGCGCGGCCGAGTTGTCCCGCCTGGAATGGCTCAGGAACACCCGATACATCAGCTAATACTGCGCATCGGTCAGGTCCGAATCGCGCGTAGCGGGCTACTCGTCTTCGTGTGTCGGGCTCTCGCGGAACACGAACTCCCCAATCAGCGTGTTGACGACGGCCGGGTTCTCCAGCGCGGCCAGATGCGCGACCCCTTCGAGAACGGCGATCGCCGCGCCGGGGATCGCCTCGGCCATCGCGATCGTCTCGGGCAACGGGAACGTCGCGTCCTCGACACCGGCGACTACCAGCACGGGCGTCGTCACCCGGGACAGCAATGCGCGCTGATCCGGGCGGCCCGGCACCACGCTGCGAACCGCCCAGCCGCCCGAACGCACGTCGACGCGCTGCACCGTGTCGCGCACGAACGCGACGACGTCGGGCCTGGTGCGAAACGTCGTCGGACCCAGGAATGCCTTGAGCACCGAACGGGTGAGTGGCGGTCGGATCCCGCCCATCAGTCCGGCCATGCGCAACAGGAAGCCGTATTCGATCTTCTGCCGTTTGCCCGCGGGCGACGCGGTGCAGTTCATCAGCACGGCGCTGCCGATGCGATCGGGGTAGATGGCGGCGAACGTCCCGCCGACCATGCCGCCCCATGAGTTCCCGACGAAGTGCGTTCGCTGCAGACCGAGACCGTCGAGGATGTCGACGATACAACGCGCGCAATCGTCGAAAGTGAATGGCTCCGTGAGCTTTTGGCTTTCGCCAAAGCCGGGTGGATCGACGAGGATCACCTGATGTTCTGTCCCGAAGTGGTCGGCCTGGGCGGCCCACATGTCGCCGGTCATCAGCAGGCTCGGCCAGAACATCATCGCCTCGCCGCTGCCGCGGAGCTGAATCCGCACCGATCCGAGCACGGTGTCGATCAATCGCGATTCAGCCACGATTCAGTGTCGCTTCCTCGAGGTCGAGCCCGCGCAACACGTTTCGCAGTACCTCGTCGTCGATCTGCCCGCTGTCGCGTTCCGCGATGAAGGTCGCGCGTTCGGCCGCCAGCATTTCCAGCCGCAACCGACGGAAGGCCGATACCGGGCTCTCGCCGATCTCCTCCTCGTCGCGGCCCAACCGCTCCCACGCCGAGTTGCGCCTGCGAGTGTTCCAGCCCCGCAACACATCCGCGGCCCGCTCGTGCACGTCGGTGACCTCCTCGTCGGCCAGCAGCTCGTCGAGCCGCTCGGCCGCTGCCCGCGCCGCCTTGTCCTGTGCGGCAGCCGTGGCGATGGCGTCGGTGCGTGCCTCGTCGCCCTGCACGCCGAGCCGCCGGATCAGCCATGGCAGCGTCAGCCCGTGCAACAGGAGGGTGCCGATCACGACCACGAAGGTAAGGAACACCAGCTGCGGGCGCCCAGGAAACGGTGCCCCCGACAACGTCGTCAACGGAACGCCGAACGCCGCCGCCAGCGACACCACCCCGCGCATGCCTGCCCAGGCGACGACGAACACCTCCGCAGGCGTCGGCGCCGGTTCGCGGTCGCGGATGCGCTTGAACAGGATCCGCGGCAGATACGCGAACACGTAGACCCAGACGAGCCGGACGCCGATCACCGTCGCCAACACCGCGACCGACGAGATAGCGATCACCGACGCGGAGATGCCTGCCAGCTCGCCCACCACCATCGGCAGCTGCAGACCGATCATCAGGAACGCGAACGACTCCAGGATCAGCTGCAGGGCTTTCCACACCGCGGTGTCCTGGAGCCGGGTGGCGTAGCCGGCCCGGGTGGATTTCTGGCCGAGGATCAGCGCAGCGATGACCACTGCCAGCACGCCCGAGCCGTGGATCTGCTCAGCAGCCAGGTAGATGATGAACGGCGCCACCAGCCCGAGCGCGCTCTCCACGAGCGGATCGTCGAGCCGCCAGCGGATGAAGGCGATGACGGAGCCCAGTGCGACACCCACCGCGACCCCGCCGACAGCGGCCAACGCGAACGTCGCCAACCCACTGCCCCACGTGGCGGCCGCGCCTATTGCAAGGCCAAGCGACACCTTGTACGCGGTCAGTGCGGTGGCGTCGTTGAGCAGGCTTTCACCGCCGAGCAGCGTCATCACCCGGCGCGGCAAACCGAGCCGGCGGCCGACCGCGGTGGCGGACACCGCATCCGGCGGAGCGACGATTGCGCCGAGCGTCAGCGCCGCCGCGACCGTCAACTCGGGCACGGTCTTGTAGGCCACGTAACCGACTGCGAACGTCGTCGCCAGCGGCAGCCCGACCGCCAGCAGCCCGATCGGCCTGATGTTGCGGCGCAGCGCCACGTAGCTGCTCTCCAGGCCGGCAGACCACAGCAGCGGCGGCAGCAGCACATAAAGCACCAGCTCGGGGTTGAGATCGATCTGCTTGAACCCGGGGATCAGGCCGGCCGCCAGGCCGGCGACCACCAGCGCCAGCGGGGCCGACACGTCGTAGTGCCGGGCCACCGCGGCCAACAGAACCGACACCACCAGTACCGCCAGCAGTGAGGCACCCACGTCGCGAAACCTCCTAGGTCGCCGTCCGTATCCTTGATCAACATGCTGAGGAGATCACGCCGAAGCGATGCCGACTCCCCGGCGGTCCTCGATACATGCGAACACCTCGCCGCCGACGCCGCATCCTCGATCGAGCCGGACCCGCTCACGCCCGGCAAATGCCAGGAGTGCGACGAGCACGGTGAGGACACGTGGGCGCACCTGCGCATGTGCCTGACGTGCGGCCATGTCGGCTGCTGCGATTCGAGCCCACACCAACATGCGAGCGAACATTTCCGCGCGACCGGTCATCCGGTGATGCGCTCCGCCGAGCCGGG
>DASQCE010000311.1:0-10538 GCA_035634855.1 Mycobacterium sp. | reverse complement strand
GACGGCCACCAGTATGGCGGCCGTCGCTGCGTTCCAGGCCCGGGGACTGCCCTTGTCGACCATCCGGCGAGCGCCTGCAACCGCGGCCGACGCCAGCGTGAACACGGCGATCCCGACCGCCGCGGTAAGCAGCATCGTGATCACCCCCGACAGCCGCCGGGGGTCGCTGTAGAACAGGTCGCTGAACTTTCCGGTGAGGGCGACGATCGGGCCGCCGAACGGCGCCGACGAATGCACGATCGACACCACCAGCAGAAGCCATACCGCCAGCGGCCACCACACTCGCCGCACCACCAGGACGATCGCGCCGATGGCGGCCAGGATGATCAGCACCCACTGGATCGGAAAGTCGTTGAGGTGCCGGGTGTGCTGTACCACCGCGTCGATCAGGGCGCGCTTCTTGCCCTCGTGCGTGACGAACGCGTGCCCGACGATGATTTCGGCCTGCTGTAGCACCCCCAAGAACTGTGGCAATAGCAGCACCACGGTCGGAACGGCGATGACAAACAGGTTGACGAAGTCCGCGAGACGGCCGCGGACGGGATGCCACAGCGCCTCGAACATCCACCACCCGGCCACGAACAGAACGGCCACCACACCGCCGGTGATGTGCACGGAGAACACACCGAGCAGCGCCAGCACTGCGAGTGGGATGCGGTCGCGGTGTCGCAGCGCTGACACCACCAGCACCATGGTCGGGACGGCGATGCCGTAGGCGGCGAGGTTGGGCATCGAGGCGGTGTCGAACTCGATGTAGGGCAGGGCGGTGAAGGACCCCGACAGTGCGGCGGCGGTAGCCGCGGAGCCTGCGGTGCGCCACTCGTCGGTTCGGGTGCGCAACAGCTGCCACGTCAGCGTGGCCGCGCTGACTGGGAACAGCCAGATCGCCGCCGCCAGTGAATTCAGTGTGTACGCGGTGGTCGGCGCGGCGCCGCTGAGCTGACTGAACACCGCTGCCAGGGCGTGAAACGTCGACGGGTAGTACAACGCTTCGTGGGTTTCGACGTTGCGCAGATCACCCATGTGGGTCGGCGACGCTTGGCCGGTGTCGACGATGAAGCGAATCGTGTTGGCGTGCCAGACCGAATCCCAGTTACTCGGGATGGACTGCCAGTTCGGCATTCCGCGAAGCGCTGCCAGCCCGATCAGCAAGGCGCCCAACAGCACCCCTGCGGCGACCACCAGAGCGGGGCCACGGGTCGCCGCGAGCGCCTCTGCATCGACGTCGCGAACGCGGGCGAGCGCGATCCGCAAACAGAACGCGACAGCCGTCACGACCGCCAGAGCAAACAATGCCGTCCAAGCGTTCCACGGGAGACCAAGTGCGCCAAACGGAACGATGGCCAGCGCCACAATGCCGTAGGTCAGCGCAGGTCCGACCGCGACCGCGGTTGGCCAAGTTAGCCGACCGACGCGTGCGATGATTGCCCCGGGGAACACTAGCAACAACAGTGCAATTAGCACTCCGAACCCCAAGCTCACTGGACTAGTATGGCTGCCCAGGTGACTCGGTCCGGGCACGGCATGGGCAGCGACAGGGCACGGTCGGGTATCCGCCAAAATCGTGTCGGTTTGTGGAATTCACAGACGCTCTAAGGTGGGCTGGCATGGCATACGACGTCGCCCGGGTGCGTGGTCTGCACCCGTCTTTGGGCGATGGGTGGGTGCACTTCGACGCGCAGAACGGGATGCTGTTGCCCGATTCTGTGGGCAGAGCGGTGTCGACCGCTTTCCGCGGGTCGATGCCGACCCCGGTAGGTCCGCATCCGTCGGCGCAACGCAGCGCCGCGGTGCTGGACGCTGCGCGCCAGGCGGTCGCCGATCTGGTCGGCGCGGATCCGCGGGGTGTGGTGCTCGGCGCCGACCGCGCGATATTGCTGACGTCGCTGGCCGACGCGTCGTCGGCGCGAGTGGGTCTCGGCTACGAGGTGGTGGTGACCCGGCTAGACGACGAGGCGAACATCGCACCGTGGCTGCGGGCCGCGAATCGCTATGGCGCCAAGGTGAAGTGGGCCGAGGTCGACATCGAGACCGGTGAACTCCCGACCTGGCAGTGGGAGGGCCTGATCACACGACCGACCCGATTGGCCGCCATCTCGTCTGCGTCTTCCACACTGGGCACGGTGACCGACCTGCGGGTGGTGACCAAGCTGGTGCACGAGGTCGGCGGGTTGGTGGTGGTCGATCACTCCGCAGCCGCACCGTACCGGCTGATCGACATCGACGAGATCGACGCCGATGTAATTGCGGTAAACGCGATGGCCTGGGGTGGCCCGCCGATCGGCGCACTGGTTTTCCGCGACCCGTCGATCATCGACTCGTTCAGCTCGGTGTCGCTGAACCCGTATGCGACCGGCCCCGCGCGACTCGAGGTCGGCACGCATCAATTCGGCTTGCTCGCCGGCGTCGTCGCCAGCATCGAGTACCTGGCGGGACTCGACGAGTCGGCACAGGGGTCGCGGCGCGAACGACTGTCAGTGTCAATGCAATCGGCGTCGACATACATGAGCCGGGTTTTCGATTACTTGCTGATGTCGCTGCGCTCGCTGCCCGCGGTGATGGTGATCGGCCGACCCGAGGTGCACATTCCGGTGCTGAGCTTCGCGGTGAGCGACGTGCCCGCCGAGCGGGTGGTGCAGCGGCTGGCCGACAACGGCATCCTGGCGGTCTCCAACGTCAGCTCGCGTGTGCTAGATGTCATCGGGGTCAACGACATTGGCGGCGCGGTCACCGTCGGGCTTGCGCACTACACGACGACCGCGGAGGTCGATCAGTTAGTGCGTGCCCTGGCGTCGCTTGGCTGAATTGTCGGCTCGGCCGACGTGGGCTGAATTGTCGGCTCGGCCGACGTGGGCTGATCTGCACTCTGAATCGCGCTAATCCGCAACACGCAGGATGATTTTCCCGGCCACTTCGCCCGAGGCGAGCAGCTCGTGTGCGCTACGGGCCTCCTCGATGGGAAATTCGGCGCCGATGATCGGACGCACTTGGCCGTTGGCGATCATCGGCCAGACGTTGGCGACCACCTCGGCGACGATCTCGCTCTTGCTGCCGGGGCCACTGACGGGACGCGACCGCAGCGTCGTGGCGATCACTCCTGCGCGCTTGCCGAGGAGCTTGCCGATATTGAGTTCGCCCTTCACGCCGCCCTGCATCCCGATGATTACCAACCGGCCACCGGTGGCGAGAGCGTCGACGTTGCGGTCGAGGTATTTGGCACCCAGGATGTCGAGGATCACGTCGGCACCACCTTCGCTGCGCACCCGATCCACGAAATCCTCATCGCGGTAGCTGATGGTGATCTCGGCGCCCAGTTCGGCGCACAGGTCGAGTTTGTTCCGCGCCCCGGCAGTGACTGCCACCCGGGCACCGAGCGCGCGTGCCACCTGGATGCCGTGCGTGCCGATGCCGCTCGCGCCGCCGTGGATGAGCAGGAGTTGGCCGGCCGACAGGTGCGTGGTCATCATCAGGTTCGACCACACCGTGCAGGCCACTTCGGGCAGTCCGGCGGCGTGATGCAGCGGCACACCGCCGGGAAGCGGCATCACCTGGCCGGCGGGTACGGCGACGAACTCCGCGTAACCCCCGCCCGCCAGCAAAGCGCAGACTTGTTGCCCAACCGCCCATTGGGCGACTCCGTCACCGACCCGGGCGATGGTTCCGGACACCTCGAGTCCTAGGGTCTGGCTGGCTCCTGGAGGGGGTGGATAGTTGCCCGCCGCCTGCAACAGATCGGCACGGTTGATACCCGCCGCACTAACCTTGATGAGCACTTCACCGGAGTCCGGTTCGATGGGGGGAACTTCTTTCCAGGTGAGCTGGTCGGCTGCCTCGGCCACGATCGCACGCATTGGGGTAACCCTACTCGTCGCGAATACAGTACGGGTTTCCCACCCATGGGAATGCTTGCCTGCTTTACCATAGCGAAATGGAGGGGATGATCGCCGGGCGCACCGCAAGTGACATGCCTGGTTTGGACATCGCTGAGCAGAGGTCGTGGCAAAACTTCTTGGACTCAGCGTTGAGGATGTACGCGACCCTGAATCGGTCGCTGGTGGACGCGCATCATCTAACGCTCAATGACGTGCGGCTGCTTGACATGTTGGACAAGTCCGCGACCGGCTCGGCGCGCATGGGGGACCTCGCCGACGGGCTGATGTCATTGCCTAGCCGGGTGACCCGGCAGATCCGGCGACTGGAATTGCAGGGTCTGGTGCGCCGCGATGCCAGCCCCGACGACGGCCGGGGCGTGCTCGCCTCGATCACCGATGAAGGGCGCTCTGCGGTGGCCGACGCGATGCTGACGTACGGCCAAGGGGTGCGCGCGCACTTCCTCGGCAGACTGTCCCGTCCCCAGATCGCCGCGATGGGCGAGAACTGCAGGCGAATCAACGTCGCACTGAAGGCCGGCGCGCCGCCGGCGAAGCTCGGCCGCGTCTAAACTGCCTGCTCTTCGCGCAAGCGCTCATCGGCCCCCGTGTTCAATCCCGGCCGCGTGTAACCCGTACTCTTGTCGGCGGTGGCGTGGCAGAGCGGCCCAATGCACTCGCCTTGAAAGCGAGAGACGGCGAAAACCGTCCGGGGGTTCAAATCCCTCCGCCACCGCCCATCCGAATTGTCGCTTGCGCAAATACCGTGAGCAAACCCGTTGAACGGGATCAGCTCACTACGCTTCGGGGATCGACCTCCGCCGCTGCAGACGGGTGAAGGACCGCATGCTCACAGCTGTTGCGAAGCCGCATCAGCGTGATGCCGTCGGGGGCGTCAGGGCGTCAACCCACTCGTAGGCCGTTGACATCGGGAACGGCCCCTGCGCCGGTGCGCATCACGAAGCGTTGCTCAGGGGTCCGCTCGATCAGTTCGTAGGTGTAGTTCAGCGTTCGCCGGAGGAACCAGTTGCGTTGTCGCGGTCGCAACAGTACGCCGCGACGTCGACGGTTGCCATGGCCGTATTGTCCCGAGAAGGATCGCGGCCATGGCGAAGTTCCTCTATTCGGCGGCGATGTCGCTCGACGGCTTCATCGCTGGGCCGGGCGGCGACGTGTCGTGGATGGCCGACTATCTCGGCCCGAATCCCGTTGTGGACGAATTGATTCCGCAGACCGGCGCGATTCTCGCAGGCAACCGCACTTTTGCAGGCGACGATCCCTACAAAGGTCAGCCGGGCGAGGGCGAAGTCTTTGGCGGCGGCTGGGACGGGCCGCAGTTCGTGCTGGCGCACGACCCGCCTGCCGACGAGGTTCAGAGAGTGTCCTTCGTCGGCGATATTGGCACCGCGATCGCCGAGTCGCGTGCCGCGGCCGGCGATAAGTACGTCAACGTCCTTGGCGCCAGCGTGGCCGCACAATGTCTGGAGTCCGGTGTACTTGACGAGGTACTGGTATCCGTGACACCGGTGCTGCTCGGCGACGGCACCCGCCTGTTCGAGCACCGGGGCGGAAAAACAGTGCGGCTCGAGCAGATCAGCGTCTCTCACACGTTAAAGATGACCAACCTCTGGTACCGCGTCATCGCATAGCGCGCGAGTGCCCGCACACCTGCCACGATCTGCGACTCGGTGAGGTTCGCATACCCGAGCATCAAACCCGGTGGTGCCGACTCAGGTTCGGCGTAGCACGGCGCAGTGGTTCGACGCGCACGCGTATCCTCGCTGCGCCATGCACCACTTCTCCGACGGGGAAGCCGCCCGGGAATCGAACCGTGAGCCGAGATTATTCACCGGTGAATTCGGGCCGGCGCTTTTCGAATGTTGCGGTGAGGCCCTCGGTCAGATCCTTCGACGGCAGGAACGCGGCGTTCCAGGCCGCAACGTAACGCAGGCTCTCGGAGACGCGGGCGATGCGCTGCTGATCGAGTACGTCCTTGACACCGTTGACCACCAGCGGCGGGTTGGCGGCTATCTCCGCGGCCGTCTCATGCGCGGCCGCCAGCGACGCCTCGGCGTCGGCGTAGACGTCGTTGACAAGACCGATCTTCTCGGCCCGCGCCGCGTCGATGTCCTTGCCCGTCAGCGCCAATTCCCGCAGGTGCCCGTCGTTCAAAATCAGTGGCAGCCGCGCGAGGCTGCCGACGTCGGCCACGATCGCCAGCTTGACCTCTCGCACCGAGAACTTCGCCTCCGCACTGGCGTAGCGGATGTCGACGGCCGAGATCAGATCCACGGCGCCGCCGATGCACCAACCATGCACCGACGCGATGGTCGGGGTGCGGCAGTCGGCAACGGCGTTGATCGCGCCCTGCATCCGCAGGATGGTGGCGTGAAAGTCTGCCCGCGGCCGGGCCGAGCCGCCACCGCCGAGCACGCCTGAGAGCGAACCACCCATCGCGGGTAGGTCCAGCCCGTAGCTGAAGTTCTTCCCCGAGCCGGTCAGCACGATCGCGCGCACGTCGCGGTCGGCGTCGAGCTCCGCGAAAACCTCGGGCATCTCCGCCCAGAACGCAGGCCCCATCGCATTGCCCTTGCCGGGACCGACCAGCGTCACCTGCGCGACGTGACCCTCGATGTCCACGGTGACGGATTCGTATGCTCCCATTTTCTGGCCCATGGGCCAGTAGGCTAGCCACTCACCGCGGCGGCTTGCCCATCAGCACCTCGCTGACCGTGGCCTGAGGCAGGAACTGGCAGGCGGCCTCGGCCAGCATCTGCCCGACGGACTCGCCGTTAGGGCCGAGCGGGTTGTTCTCCTGGGCCAGGATCGCGCGGATGACGGCCAGCCGAGTGGCGTCGTCGAGTTTGGTGAAATCGCTGCATGTCATGGTCAGCGCGTTCGGCGGCGCGGGAACCACCGGGACGTCGGTGTTCCTGGGGAAACCGGGGATCGGAATGTCAGGTATGGGGATGCCCGGCAGCCCGGGCACCGTCGTCGGTGTCTTCGAATTGATCGGCGGTCCCGGCTGAGTGGTCATCGCGACTGTGCCGGGCGTGGTGCGCTCGCAGCCGGCGGTCAGCCCGGCGAGGATCAGCGCGGCCCCGGCCACCAAAGCGTGCGTCCTCATCTCGGCAACGATATGCGGTGCCGCGTCGTAGCGTGGGGCTCATGCCCGCCGACTTGCCGCCAGGCGCTGATTCACCGCCGACTGACGAACTCGAAAGCGCCGAGAAGACGTTCGCCGTGCTGGACGGCGTTCTGCACGGGATTGCCAAAGATGACGAAACGAAGCAGACGCCGTGCCGCGAATTCGACGTCGCGAAGCTGACCGACCATCTGATGAACTCGATCACCGCGATCGGTGGACACGCTGGGGCTGAGTTCCCGGAGCGGGATCGCAATGACTCCGTAGAACGGCAAGTGATCCTTGCCGCGCGGCCGGCGCTCGATGCATGGCACAAACGCGGCCTGGACGGCATGGTGCCGTTCGGGGGAGGCGAAGCACCCGCCACGATGATGGCCGGCGTCCTGTCGATCGAATTCCTGGTCCACGCTTGGGATTACGCCAAGGCGACCGGGCGTGAAGTGACGGCCTCCGACGCGTTGTCCGACTACGTGATGGGGCTGGCCAAGACGATCATCACGCCGCAGGGCCGCAGCAGTGTCGGGTTCGACGATCCGGTCGATGTGGCCGCCGACGCCGGCGCACTGGAAAGGCTGGTCGCCTACACCGGCCGGGAGCCGAGCTAGGCGCCTGTGATGCACCCGATTTCTGCACCAGGGTCGTGAATGTGGGTGCACCACAGCCTTGATGCAGAAATTGCGATAGTTAGACGCGCTCTTCCGCCCAGCGCTGGGAGAAGGCGAGGAAGGCGTCGTTCTCGTGCGGGGCGGCGACGGTGACCCGCACGCCGTCGTCGCCGTAGGGGCGGACGATCACGCGGCTGTTCGCCGAGTCGTTGGCGAATTCCTGGGCGCGCCCAGACAACGGCAGCCAGACGAAGTTGGCCTGCGACGGCGGCACGGTGTATCCGGCATCGCGCAGTGCGGCGGTGACGCGGGCGCGCTCGGCGATGACGGCGTCGGTGCGGGCCAGCAGTTCGTCGGCGGCGTCCAGTGAGGCGATGGCCGCGGCCTGCGAGATGCTGGTCGCGGTGAAGGGCACATAGACCTTGCCCAGCGCGGTAATGACGTCCGGATCGCCGACCGCGTAACCGATCCGCAGCCCGGCAAGCCCGTAGGCCTTCGAAAATGTCCGCAGCACAACGACATTGCTGTGCCTGCGGACCAGCCCGAAGCTGTCGGGCAGCAGCCCGTCGCGGATGTACTCGACGTAGGCCTCGTCCAGGGCGATGAGAATGTGCGACGGCACCGCCTCGACGAATCGGGCCAGCGCATCGGGGTCGACGACCGTGCTGGTCGGGTTGTTCGGGTTGCACACGAAGATCAGCCGGGTGCGCTCGGTGATCGCGGCGAGCATCGCGTCCAGGTCGTAGGTGTAGTCGGTCAGGGGCACCTCCACCGGGGTGGCGCCTGCAGTGCGCACCTGCAGCGGGTAGATCTCGAAGCTGCGCCAGCCGAACAGCACCTCATCGCCGACCGTCGAGGTGATCTGGATCAGCTGCTGGCACAGGCTGACGGAACCGCAGCCGACGGAGATGTGCTCGGGTGCGAAGTCGACGTGTTTGGCCAGGCGTTCCTTGAGCTCCACATACCCGTTGTCCGGATAGCGGTTGATGTTGTCGGCGGCCTTCTCGATGGCGGCCCGCACGCCGGGCAGGGGACCGTGCACCGTCTCGTTGCTGGCGATCTTGATCGCGCCCGGCACCGTCTTGCCCGGGGTGTACGCGGGCAGATCGGCTAGTTCGGGGCGCAGACGGACGGTCACCTGACCAGTTTATGGGTCGCTCACCTGCGCTTTGCCTTCGCCTGTTGCCCCTGTGTACGCTGTCGGATCGGCGGTAAACGTCAGGAGGCGTGCCAGAGCGGCCGAATGGGGCTCACTGCTAATGAGTTGTCGCCCTCAAAGGCGACCGGAGGTTCAAATCCTCTCGCCTCCGCCGAGGCTGACTCGTCGGCCACACAACTTAATGACATGCGCCCGTAGCTCAACGGATAGAGCATCTGACTACGGATCAGAAGGTTGGGGGTTCGAATCCCTTCGGGCGCGCGCAGCTCAGAGGCGCTTTCCACCGTCGGGAAGGCGCCGCTGTCGGGACTTTGACGACAGTTTTGACGACAATAGCCATCGCGTTCGCCTTCACTTTGCGGGGTTGAGCAGTGAATCCATGCCTGCGACGGCTGAACGCTGAACCTGTTCGATGACGTCCACATACGTCCCTGTCGTCACTGAAATCGAGCTGTGACGAAGAACGCGCTGCACTGTCGCTGCCTCGACACCCATCGTGAACAACAACGTCGCGCACGAATGCCGGAGGTCGTGGAGCCGGATGCTTCGCACGCCAGCTCGTCGGCACAACGTGTCGAACGCCCGGTTGATGTTCCTCGGTTCCAGAGGCGTCCCGTTCTTGGTCGTGAACACCAGACCGAGCGTGTTGCCCCGTGCGACCTGTGTATCGCCCAACTGATCAAGCCGATGCCGGCGCAAGATCGTCACCAGCTCCTCTGGCAACGGCACGGAGGCGGCAGACGATTCGGTTTTCACATCTCGCAAGGCGAGATCTGTCCCAACGCGTGAAAGCGCCTTCGTAACAACCACCCGTCCGTTGACCAGGTCCACATCGGCCCACCGAAGCCCGAGCGCTTCCCCGCGCCTCAGACCGATGGCCAGGGCGACCGCCCATAACGCGTAGAGCCGGTCGTGTCGTGCCGTTTCGAGAAACGTGCGAGCTTCATCCGCCGACCAGGGCGTCACCTTGCGAATCGAGCCGGTCGGCATCTTGACCTGTCGGGCAACATTTCGGGCCAACAGTTCCTCCTCGACGGCGTCTTGCAGTGCTGCACGCACAAGTCGGAGCAGGTAACGCAACGTGCCGGTGCCCGCGACCTGCCCGCAGCACTCGGCAGGCGTTTTCGCGCAGCACCGAGCCTTGCCTTTCATCGCCCGCTCGGCGTCTTTACCCTGTGCACAGCACTGACAGGTTGTTCGCAATCCGTTCAGCCATGCACGAATGTGTTGCGCCTGCAACGCGCGCAGCTTTCGTTTGCCCAGTCCCGGTACGACATACAAGCGCACCAAGAGCTCATATGAAGAGAAGGTCGTCTCCCGCACGCTCGGTTGCGCGATCTCCGTCAACCAGTACTGCATGTACTGCTCGACATTGGATGTCGTGGTGTCGACTGGAATCCCTTTGCGTTGCAAGTCCTTTAGCCGCGTGCGTTCATCGTCAGCGTCCTCCCAGGTCGAGGCATAAATGCTGATTCGTTTCCGGCGGCCATCCGGACAGTCAACGAACACTTTGAGTTCGTAGCGCCCGTCCTTGCGCTGGGTGATGTTCCCCGAGCCGTTTGGGTTGCGCTTTTTGGCAGCCATCACGCAGCTCCTTCGATCAAGCCGGAGAGGTAGTCATCGAGGGATTGCCGAACAATTCGGCGGCACCGCCCGATCTGCACCGACTTGACCTGTTGGTCCCAGATCAACTGGTAGACCATCCATCTACTGACTGCGAGCCGATCGGCCGCCGCCTGTACGGTGATCAATTCACGACC
>DASQCE010000310.1:0-13606 GCA_035634855.1 Mycobacterium sp. | reverse complement strand
CACGCACGTGCGGGTGAATGGACTTGTTGATGAACTTCAGCAGCAGTTCGCGCAGTTCCTCGGGCATCGCATAGGCGATGTGGTCGATCGAGATCCGCACGAAGTCGTTTCGCGGGACACCGCCGACGAACAGCGAACCCTTCGAAACATCGTGAAAGACAACCACCACATAAAACCGGGGCATCGTCATGTCGGGAAGCCCGCCGGCCTCCGAGGTGTAGATGTCGGTGATGGCCTCAGCGAAAGCCTGCTTCTGCGCGCTGGTGTAGGTGCCTTCGGTGCAGTAAATGTTCCACAGCGGCATGAGTCCTCCCTCGTTGCCCATGGATTCGTTCAGTTGGTTCGGTTCTCGAAGGCGTGCCGTTACTTCGGCACTCCCAGGTGTTCGACGAACCAGTCCCTGGCCGGGGGGCCGGTCTGCTCGAAGAACTTCGAGTAGGCCTCGAAGTGGCCGCCGTCGTAGGTAAGCAGTTTTTTGGGCTCCGCGGCTGAATCGTAAACCTCGCGTTGAACGTCGGGGAAGGTGCAGATGTCCTGCTCAGCACTGATCATCAGCAGCGGCTTGGGTGTGACGTACGGGAGCCAACCCGCAGGTTCGAATTCCAGGAAGTGTTCCAATGAACGAATGGTCGTCTCGTTTAGCCAGATACCTGAGGTGATGGCTTCGCGGTACTCCTCGGGGACCGGGCCGGGGAACGCACAGAGCTCATTGGGGTCGTCGGAGAATATCGGCACCGTCATCGCCGGCTCCCCAGCCTGGCGAGCCGCCCAGTCGATCGCGCCCCGACGATAGATTTCGGCTCGCTGCTCCTCCGTGTACAGCTTCTTCGTGTTGCGGTGACCACTGACGTTGGGAATCTGTGCCACCACACATTTGACCCGTGGATCGTTGGCGGCCGTGATGATGGCCAGGCCTCCCGAGAAACTCGACCCCCACACGCCGAACCCGAGATCGGCGTCGAACTCCGGCTGTGATTGCGCGAACGTGATCGCAGCGCGAAAGTCGCCCATCTGCTTGTACGGTTGCATTTCCTGCCGGGGTTCGCCCTCGGAAGTGCCGAAGCAGCGTTGGTCGTAATTGAGGACGGAGAATCCGGCCTCGGCGAACAGTTCGGCGTAGTGGTCGATATGCGGTTTGACGCCGCCGAAGCCGGGACACATGACGATCCCGGGATGACCGCCTGGGCCGGGGGAGTGCAGGTATGCCCGCAGGATGAGGCCGTCTTCGGTTGGGATCTTTACTCGTCTCACGATGATTCGCTCTCTACTCCGTGGCGCGGATGCGTCGCGCTACTTCTTCCTGGAGAACCACGATTGCGCTGAGAAATGCAGTGTCCACCGGTTGCCGAAGTCGGGATATTTCGACTTCATCGTCTTGACCAGCTCTTCGGCGTTGTCGAATCGCTGGGCTCCGTCAGCGAAATCACTGATGTAGGCACGTGTTTCATCGAGCATCCGATTGGCCTCGTAGTCGGAGGACTCGGGTTTGCGGTGGCCCGCGACGATCATCCGGGCGGAAAGCTTCTCGATGGCATCCAGGCTCTGGAGCCAGCGCTCCCAGCCTTTGGGCCCGCTCAATCCAAGCATTGCGTGGATCTGGTTGTAGACCACGTCTCCGGCGACGACCGCATCGAGGTCGGGGATGTGGACCACCGTGCTGGGCTGGATATCGCCCTGGCCGACCTCGACGATCTGCAGCTCGTGTTCTTCGAGCTCGATCGTCAAGCCGTCGAGTGTCTCCGGGACGGCGGTCGGTTTGGCCACCCGGTCGCCGAACATCGCCGCCCACTGCTGCGCTTCGATCTCTACCGATTGGTTGATGTACTCGATGACCGGGGCCGTCGCGACGACGCGTGCATCAGGGAATTTGGCCAACAAGTCACCGGCGCCGTACCAGTGGTCGGCGTGGCCGTGGGTCACATAGATCGTCGTGAGCTTCTTACCCGTACGTCCGATGAACTCCGCCAGCTCGGCGACGTCGGCGGTGATGTGCTGTGCATCGATCAGCACCGCGTCCGTTGAGCCGGTGATGAGTGTGGACGTTGTCGCCGCAAACGTTCCCCCACCCTGCTCGAAGGGCAGGAACGGGCCGATGAAAACCTCTGCGCGAAGATCGTTCGTGCCGGTCGAGGGGGAAACCATTGCATCGCCTCCAACGGGTTAACCATGCGCCCGGATAGCGCCTCATCCCAGACATTCGCATGCCCCGACGAGGCGATCACTCACCTGTTTACGTGACTGTCAGATGGGAATATCGAGCCCTCGGCCGCCCGATAGGCGGGGCAGGACGGAAGATCGCACCTCCCGACGCGAATCGCCCGGGTCCGGCGCCGACGGGGCGTGCCTGTCAGGCCGCGTACCGGACGTCGGTGGGAGTGCTCAATCCAGGTCGCTACGGTCACGCAAGACATTAGCCAACTGCACCCGGGACTGCACTCCGAGCTTTGTATAGGCCGAACGGATATGTGTGCCTACGGTATTCACGGAGATGCCGAGCGCCTTGGCGGCCGATTTGTCGGTGTGGCCATCGGCGATCAGGTACACCACCCGGCGCTCGGCCTCGGTCAGCGGTTTGTGGGCCGAACTGGAACCGTTGGTGATCCACTTCCGCCGGCGCACGCCCTCCTGTCTCATCGCCCGCTGCACCGATGCCCGGCGTGCCATCGCGCCCATTCGATCGTATTCGTCCCACGCCCGGTCAAGCTGATCCAGCCCCATTTGACGTTCACCGCTGCGCAGCAGCATCCGGCCGTAGCTCTCACAACCGATCGCCCGCAGTAACGGCCGGGAGCTGTGTTGCAGGATCTCGACCGATTCGGCCACCGTGGCCAGGTCATCGTTGAACAGGCCTCGCAAGTTCGCCGCCACCCCGTTCAACGTCGCAACCTCGGGGTTGCGAATCGCACCCTCGTCGGCGATGGTCACCACAGATTGCATGAAATCGGCTGCGCCACAGCGGATCCCACCTTCGAAGATGACGGGCATCCAACACGGCCACCATGCCCAGTAATTCCGTGATTCGGCAGTTTGCGCCAGCAACTGCGACCAGGTCGCCAGCCCGTTCTTGCTATCGCCGCGCGCCCTGCTCAACCATCCTTGACAGAAGACGACGCCCGGATGCCGAGCCGCGTCGGTCTCACCGAGAAGATGGAAAATGATGCCGAGCCGGCGGGCAGCGACCGTCGGCTCGCCCCGCAGCAACGCTATGCACGTCCGCATGACCGTGGCCTCGACGACCTGCTCGCGGGTGCCGATCAGTTGCCCGAGTTCGATGACCGAGGCGGCAACCTGATCGGCTTCACGCAGATCACCCAGGTTGTAGTGCTGTTTGGCCTGCGCGAACAGCACCGTCGGCATCAGCGCCTCGGCGCTGGCGTGACTGGCGTCGTATGCGGCATCCAGAAGCATCTGCGCGTCGTCGTAGCGGTCAAGAAGCTGTAGCTGCATGATCTCTTCGGCGAGGTACGAGATTCCGGTCACTGCCCGCAGTTCGCGGAAATGCTTGAGCGCCTGCTGATGGCGACGTTGCGCGTGTGCCGCTTCGCCGGCGGCCCGAAGACCAAGGGCGAGTGCGTCGCGATCACCAGCGGACCTGGCGCGCGCCAACGCGACGTCGGCTTGTTCGGCGGCTGCATCGGCACCAACGATGCGAGTGCACGCCAACGCCTGCGCCGCGCGGAACCGGACGTCGAGATCGGGGCGTCCGCCGGTGCACTTGAGCGTGTGCTCGGCGCGCTTCAGTATCTCGGCGAAACGCCCGTTGTGCCACAACGCCCGCACCGCATGCGTCTCGATGCGGCTCACGGCATCGACGTCGTCGACCGTGGCCAGCAGTCGGTCGACGACGGCGATGGTGTCGTTGGCGCGTTCCGCGGTCGACAGCACCGCGACCGCGCGTTCACCGAGTTCCAGCCAGTGCGGCTGGCCGGGGCGCAGCATGTCGAAGGCGTGCGATGCCATTTCGGCGCCGTCAGCGGCGCTTGTCGTGACGAGCGCCTCGGCGGCGGCGAGCATGACACGGGCGTTGGACGCGTCACCGACGGTGATCGCGGCCTTTGCGTGGGCGGCGGCGACCGTCGGATCCGTGGCGGCGGCGAGGAAATGTTGGGCAAAGCGGGTATGAAGCCGCCGTCGCACGTCCGAGGCGATCGAGTCGTATATCGACCCTCTGATGAGGTCGTGGATGAACGCCAACTCGGTACCGGTGGAGATGACCAGGCCCGAGGCGACCACCGCGTCGACGGCTTCGTCGTAGTCGGAACCCGGAGCGATGTTGCACAGTCGGGACAGTTCGGCGATGCCTACCGCACGGCCGGCCACGGCGAGGGCGTCGACGAGGTCGCGCGATCTGCTCGACAACTCCGACAGCCGGTGTCGCATTGCGGCGCGAAACTCGGCCGGAACGCCGCGGGCACCGGATTCGGCGCGTCGTGCCAGGCCTTCCATGATCTGCGTGGCCAAAAACGGGTTCCCGCAAGCGGCGTCGAGCAGCTCTTGGTCGTCGTCGCTAACGTTGCGCCCCAAGCGATCTCGTGCGATCTCGGTGATCGCGCTGGGTGACAGTGGGCCCAGCGAGAGGTGCTCGACCTCCACCATGTCGGCGGCACTTGCGGTGACCCCGTCGGCGTACGACCGGCTGGCCAAGACCCAGACCACGGGCCAGCCCGCCAGCCGCGATATAAGGGCACGCAGCGCGTAGCGGCTGACCGGATCGGCCCACTGCACGTCATCGAGCGCGACGAGCACCCGATCGGTGGTTGCCACTGTTTGAAGATGCCCCGCCGCGCGGTCGACCAGCACCAGCGGGTTGCCCGTCAGTTCTGTGAGCGCCGCGAAGTCGGCAGCGGCAATCAAGGGGTCATGGCCCGCCCGGAGCAGGCCCAGGATGGGTGCGCCGGGACTGGCTTGTCCGATTTCGTCGCATTTGTTTCGGGCGACCCGGATGCGCATGTGGGCGGCGTGGCGGGTGATCTCCGCGAGTAGCGCGGTCTTTCCGATCCCGGGGTCACCGGAGATCAGCACCACCCCGCTGGCGCGGTGGGCGGTGGTGCGCCGGATGACACCCAGCGCAGTGGCCAGCGCGTCATCTCGGCCGCGCAGCGGTCCGAACGGCCTCATGACCCGACGCCCCGGGACCCTACCGGCGCCGGCGGGAGGTTGCCGCGTCCTCGCCTCGTCACCGGGGTCACCCGCGCCGGATGGGCGCGCATCCGACCGCCGGTTCGGGGCTCGCGCGCCGGGGCCATGGCTGGACACACGCGCTGCTTCGGGACCACGACCGCTGAGCGGGTGATCGCGAGGTTCTCATGGCGCAGATCGGCGTCCGTCACAATATGGACTCTATCGCCAAATTAAGTTGTTGTTCGAAACTTGCTCGTGATAGCGGCCTGGTGGCAACCACTTTCGGCGCACTGCCCGCACCGCGTCCGGACGTCCTATTGGCGACCGGAAGCGCAGAGGGAAAGACGGACGGTGGTCGCCGACGGGCTCCCTCTGCGACGGCGTCCCCGCATTGATTGCAAAACGCAACGACTGGACGTCATCGCAGGCTTTGCTGGCTCGGGTTGCGGCCGGTGAAGGCGACGAGCTGGTCGAGAGCGCTGGCGTCGACGGGTACCGGCACGGGCGGGTCGAATCCGGCGCTGATGCGGCTCCTTTCATTGAGCGTCTGGCGCGCCAGGCCGAGTACGTGAGCGGCGTGAGCGTCGGCGACAGCGAACTGGCGGTGCAGCGCTACGGCGAAATCCCAGCCGTGGACCACGAGTTCGAGCTGCAGGATGCCCAGCGCAAGATGTGCGGGCAATGTGCGGCCTGCGAACTCCACATCGTTGGCCAGCCCGCGGCGGCGCCAGCCCGCCAGGATCGGTTGTGTGACTTGTCGGATGCGTTGATCGATGGACTCCCCGTCGGGGACTGGGGGTTCGATGCCCGCTGCGGCGCCGAGGCGGGAGAGGGTGTCGATCAGATGGTCGGCAAGGGCCTGCACGTCCCAGTCGGGACAGGGTGTGCGGCGGTGCAAGTCGTCGTCGCCGATCGTCTCGGTGGCGTGGTGTGCTGCGACCAACGCCTGCTCGGCTTTGGCGAATTCATCCACGGGCTCTCCTGGCAGGGGACGCTGAGCGCAGGGATCAGCCAATCGGGTCGCCGGCTTGAGCTGAAGCATCGGGTTGATACGGCGGGTAGTCGATGTATCCGTGAGGTCCCGGTGTGTAGTGCAGGGAGCGGTCGGAGCGTTGGATCGGCGCGAGGGCGTCAAAGCGTGCGGGTAGGTCGGGGTTGGCGATGAACGTCTCGCCGAACGCGACGAGATCGACCAGACCGTCCGCGATGAGGCGGTTTCCCCGTTCGCGAGTCATTCCCACATTGGAGATCAGGGTGCCGCGGTAGCGGGGCCGGAAGTGGCTGAACATGCCGTCGCCCTGGAGGCCGGCCAGCGGGCGACCGCCGAGATCGGCCATCGCTCCCATCAACAACCAGTGCGCCAGCGGGTAATCGTTGAGCCTGTCGACCACATACTCGCTCGTGGCCAGGGTGTCGGCGGTGGAGACGAACTCACCGCGTTCACCCCACGCCGGCCCGGCCTTGACGCCAACCCTGCCGATGTCGATGCGCTCGCCGATCGCGTCAAGCACGTCGAACAACAGGCGTGCCCGGTTTTCCATCGAGCCGCCGTAGGCGTCGGCGCGCACATTGGTGCGCGGGTTGAGGAACTGGCTGATCAGATAGTTGAAGCCCGCCTGCACTTGTACACCGTCGAATCCGGCGCGCATCGCATTGGCCGCCGCCGTCGCGAAGTCGTCGATGGTGGTGCGAATGTCGTTCAGCGTCATCGCTCTCGGTGTCACGGTCGGCTGGTTGCCCGACGACGTCGGCGAACTCACTCCGGGGTTGACCGCCGACGGAGCCAACGGGGGTGTGCCGTCGAAGAAATCGGGATGCGACGACGAGCCGGTGTGCCACAGCTGCACGAAGATGATGCCGCCCTCGCGGTGCACGGCGTCGGTGACTGCAGACCACGCGCGCACCTGCGCGTCGGTGAACAATCCGGGAACGTCGTGCCAGCCGACCGCATCGCGACTGATCCACGTCCCCTCGGTGATGATCAACCCGGCCGAGGCACGTTGCGTGTAGTAACGCACGTGCAGATCGGTCGGCAGCAGGTCAGGATTCGTTGCACGGCAACGCGTCAGCGGCGCCATGACCACCCGGTTGGCGAGCTGGAACTCGCCCATCCGATACGGCTGCAACAGCGGCTGGGATCCATCGCCGCCGGGTTCGTTCGCGGCGTTCATCGGGCCGCGGCCTTCGCGCAGTTGTGGCGGGAGTGCAGCGTGTCGATCACCCGAACCTTGGTGAGGTCCTCAGTTGTGGTCATGGTCCCTTTCTGGAACACCGAGGCAGGACCACCCGGGCCCCGGGCCCACCTCCGTCGTTGACCACCTTGGCACGGCCTCGACAGGCAGCCACTCACCTATTCACGTGAGTGGCTGCGACGGCGTGTCGAGCCAGACTGTTCAGGGGGTGGATGAGAAGGAGCGTGGCGTGGCACGGATGGAATCGGCTACATTGCCCGCACTGCTTGCGGCGGCGACGTTTACGACGGTCGCGGTGACCGGGCCGGCCCGGCAGCATCCGACGACCATCGCAACCGGCTCATGAAGCGCGCCCATCTCGGCGATCTCGGTGTGGCGCGCCTGGGTTTGGGCACGATGGGAATGTCTTTCGCCTACACAGGTGCCGGGAGCGACGACGCGGAATCGATACGCACCATCCACCGCGCGATCGACCTCGGCGTGAACCTGATCGACACGGCCGAGGTTTACGGCCCCTTCATCAACGAAGAACTCGTCGGCCGCGCCCTGCGGGGCCGACGCGAGGCGGTAGTGCTTGCGACGAAGTTCGGGATGATGTCCCACACCGGCCGCCACCGGCTGGACAGCAGCCCCGAGAACATCCGGATTGCCGTCGACGGCTCGCTGGGGCGACTGGGCACAGATCGCATCGACCTCTACTACCAGCACCGCGTCGACCCCGACACCCCGATCGAAGAAACGATCGGGGTGCTCACCGAGTTGATCGCCGCCGGAAAGATCAGGTACATAGGGCTGTCCGAGGCCGGCGCAACCACGATTCGTCGCGCGCACTCGGTGCACCCGATCACTGCCGTGCAGTCGGAGTACTCGTTGTGGACCCGCGACCCCGAATCCGAGGTCCTTCCACTATTGCGCGAACTGGGGATCGGCTTTGTGGCGTACTCACCGCTGGGCCGCGGCTTTCTGACCGGAGCCATCCGCTCCACGGCCGATTTTCTCGACGACGACCTTCGCAAATCCAACCCCAGATTCAGCGATCGCAACTTCGGGCGCAACCTTGCAAGCGCAGACCAGTTGCGCGACATCAGCGCCAGCGTGGGCGCGAGCCCCGCACAGGTGGCGCTGGCCTGGTTGCTCGCCAAGGGGCCTGACATCGTCCCGATACCCGGCACAAAGCATGTCTCCCGTCTGGAAGAGAACCTTGCGGCCGATACCGTCGAACTGACGGCGGACCACGTCACGAGACTCGACGAAATCCCACCCGCGGCTGGGGAACACCACAGCGCAGAGCAATTGAAATGGCTGGATCGATGACGGCGGGTCTTGGCGAGCTGACGTGCTTGCTCCGCACGGCGGTCACTGCGCCAACCGCTGTCAGGGCCTTCCGGCTGTCGACGCAGGGTGAACCGCACCAGCCCTCTTTACCGCATGAACGACGAGTCGCCGTGGGTCAGGATGGTCCTCGAGTGGGGTGGACGTGCGGGCGGGAACGGCGTGATCGCCGCATCCCAAAGGACACCGGGATTGAGCCGGTGAGGGTCCAGGGCGAGCATGCCTTTGTAGAACTGCTCCGCGCTGGTGCAGCCTCCCGGCAGTCGACGCGCGTCGGTCAGATGTCTTCTGGTGGACTGGATTTCAGACGGAGTATCGAACGTGCGCGGATCCTTGTGGCCGGCGATCACCGTCGCCGGGTGCAACGGGCGCACCCCGTTGTCGATTACGTCACCGGCGACGATCAGTCCGATGTCGGGGATGTGCAGGATGGTCGTGACGTGGGTATCGGTGCGGCCGACCTGGACCGGCAGCAGCGGAACTCCTTCGAGTTCGAAGCCGGTGGCGTCGACGACGCTGACCGCCACCTCACCGGTCGGCAATTGCTATGGGAACACTATGTCCCAGAAGAGTTTTCGGAATCCGGATTGGTTCTGGGCCGCCATGAGGTTCTTGGAGCCGGACGTGGCGAGCATCGATGCGTCGGGGAAGCGGAGCATCAGGGGTATCGCCCCGAACCGGTGGTCGCCGCGACCGTGGGTGATGTAGATCCGGCGCAGCGTTCGTCCCGACGCGTCGATACAGTCACCGACCTCGGCGGCTTGGGCGTCGGTGAGCGGTGGGTCGACGAGCACGGCGTCGTGCTTGCCCATGATCAGCGTCGAGGTGATCGGCGACCACATCCGGGGGCTGCCGTCGGGCAATGGCCCGCGCCCTACTTGCTTGACCTGCCTGGTGACGAAGGTCTTGTAACGCAGCACAGGACTCATGGTGTCTTTCCGGCGCGAGACCCGCCGGGATCGGCCGTGGAGGATGCGGTCGGCATCGCGCGTCACCGAGGTGTATGCGACAGCGACGATTCTCACCCCAGGGTGATCCGCGCCATCGAGGGAACACCTCCGGTCTGCGCCGCCCGCGCCGCAGTGTGCTTGACGTAGTGAGTAGCGCATCACAACCCTACCCGTCGGCTGTAGGGCCGTGGTGCGCGACATGAACCTCAGGTTGGACGTTTCTGCGGGAGAGGTGGTCGCCGCAGTCATGGCAGACGAGGTCGACACGAAGCGAATGGCCACACTCGTGACTCCAACTGGGTGCGTATGCCGGTCGCGCCCATTTCGTGCCCCATTGGTTGAGGGTGATGAGCACGGGAATCAGTTCCATGCCCTTGTCGGTGAGGTGGTACTCGTAGCGCGGAGGATGCTCGGAATACATTCTGCGCTCGATGATTTGGTTCTGTTCGAGCTTACGAAGCCGGTCCACCAGGATGTCGCGCGTTGCGCCGGTGTAGGCAGCGATCTGATCGAAGCGGTGCACACCGTAGACGAGTTCACGGATGGCGACCAGCGACCACCGTTCCCCGACGATCTCCAGTGCCGCCGCCATCGCGCATGGCCGCCGCTCCATCGGTTGAAGCGCCATCACTTCGAGCCCCTCGGGGCTGGATTCAGTACTCAACCCTTGACCTTTCCTAACGCAGTGATGTACAACCTACACGATCGAGTAGTGATTTCCTACTCACTTACGACATAGTATCTCACGGAGGGTGGTAGTTGTCATGTCGACGTCGAACGATCGGGATGAGCATCAGTTATTGCGGGCGCGCGGGACCATCGTGGGCCCGCAACCCCCTGCAAGGCAGGGCGCGGCCCATGGCAGGCATGTCTCGCGCGTGGCCGGAATGGCGGTCGCCGTCGGCTTCGGCATGGCGGTGGTCAGCAACGCCGGGGTCGCGAACGCGGACACCGGCGACAGCTCAAAAGACAGCTCATCAGCGGATTCGACAAGCGGATCGAGCACCTCATCCAGTCACACGACAACGTCCGCGCAGGATTCGTCCGCGGAGTCGACGGCCAAGACCGGCGACGAAGCCGGTTCAACTGCAACGGCGGGCTCGTCGGAAAAGCAGGGTGGCAGCGCATCCCTATCCGCGTCGGCGCCGACGGCCGCCGACGACGCGCGTGACGGTGCGGTCCAGGTGTCCGGTGGCGCCGTCGTGACGTCGCGGTCCTCCTCCACCTCATCGAGTGTTCGGCAGAATTCGGGCAGCCAGACCTCCGGCTCGGCCAGCACGCAGCCGAAGACGGATTCGACGTCGTCTCCCTCCCAGTCCCATAGAGCCACCGCGACAACGGAATCCGCGGCCGGGTCGCGGAGCGTCGAAGGCTACGTTCGCCCCGATGCCGGCGGACATGGCAGCGCGGCGCCGACCGCCGCGAGCAATGTCAAGGCGGCACGGCAGGCGGAAAACGTCGCGGTTCAGTCCACCGCCAGCGCTCCCGCTCCGACGGCCGCCGTGCCGACGGCGCAACCCAGTGAAGTCTCGACGGCCTCGACCGCCGTCGAACCGTTGGCGGTCAATGTCGTGACCCGGGCGGTCGCCGCGGTGTCCTCGCTGGTCGGACTTGCCCCGACGGCCCAGAACACACCGACTGCGCCACAGCCGACCCCGGCTCTGTGGACGCTACTGGCCGGGGCGCGCCGCGAGTTGGACCACGTGCTGGACAACCACGCGCCGCAGTTGAAGTACGACCCCGCCAGCGACAAACAGGACGCCAACGGCGTGGTGAGCGGCGACCTCGACGGCGTCGATCCCGACGGGGACCCGCTGTCGTACAAGGTAGTCCAGGGCCCGCCCTACGGCAGCGTGGATGTCCACGCCGACGGCACCTTCACCTACACCCCGACCGCGGCGCTCGCCGACAGCGGCGGCGTCGACTCGTTCGTCGTCACCGTCAGTGACCAGACGCACGCCCTCTTCCCGGGGCTGCGCAACTTGGTGGAGTCGTTGACGGGCACGAGCGCCACCCATACGACGACAGCGACAATCAGTGTTCCGGTCGCCGCCCCCACCAGCGGAGTGATGGTCGTCCCCGATCACGTCAAGCGGCTCGACATCGTTGTGGACGCCACGTACGCCGACCTGCGCGCCCGCTTCGAGCAGGCGGTTCCCACGGCGAGCGCAGACCTGACCGCGCTCCTCGCGTCGGGCACGCCCGACTACGATGCACTGGTCGCGGCCACCAACGCCAGTGCCCCGCAAGGCTTTATCCGCTACTACTCGCTGGACGCCTCGCGGCTGACGGTGTGGGGTTACGACCCGGCCGACACCCATTCTGTGCAATACCTGTTCGGCAACCCACTCGTCACCGAGAAGCTGTATAAGCAGAACCCCAGCACCTTGCTCGCCACGCCGCTGCGCGCCCAGATCTACGAGGCGCCCGACGGCTCGGTGCACCTTGTCGTCGATGACCCCAGCTCTGGATTCGACAGCTTCGCCGATCCGGAGATAGCTGCACTCGGCGTCCAACAAGACGAGAGCCTGGCCGCCCTGCTCAACTACCTCAATGTGCCGGTTCCCAACGAGCTGGTTCACTCGGCCACACCGGCGCCGGTGCCCAGCAGTCCTCCCGAGGACACCTCGTTCTTCGGGCGGCTGGTCCAGTCGGTGAAGCACACCTTCTTCAACCACGCACCGTCCGTCGGCTATGACGAGAGCCAGAACAGCCAGGGCCGCAACGGCGTGCTCACCGGCGCGCTCGACGGCTCGGACGTCGACGGGGATGCCGTCACCTACAAGGTCGTCCAGGGTCCGGCCAGCGGGTCGGTGGTTGTCAACGCCGACGGCACCTTTACCTACACGCCGTCAGCGGGGTTGGCCAACAGCGGAGGAACCGATTCCTTCGTGGTCGCCCTCAACGACGGAGCCGATCCGCTACCGAGCGCCATCGGTTCCCGGCTGCCGGCGAGCAGTGCCCACATCACCACCAAGACGATCAACGTCGCGGTGCACGCACCCAACGCCGGAGTCACCGTCTACTCCGAGGATGTCAACAGGCTCGACATCATCGTCAACGATTCGTACGCCGACCTCCGGGCCAAGTTCGAAGCGGCAGCCCCTACGTTCAGCCCGCAGGTTCTGCAGATACTCGGAGCAGGCAAGCCCAACTTCGACGGGCTCGTTGCGGCAATCGCCGCCAACGCGCCGAACGGGTTCATCAGGTTCAACACAATCGAAACGGGCGCGCTCCTGAAGGTGGCCGGCGAGCCGGCCAGCGCGACCAACGCCGTGCAGTACCTGGTCGGCAATCCCGTGTTCGCCGAACAGATGTACCGGGAGGACCGTTCCACCCAGCTGTACGCCCCCCTGCGCGCCACCATTTACCAGGCGGCAAACGGCACGGTGCACTTCGTGATCGACCAACCGAGCACGAGGTTCGACAGCTTCGACGATCCTACGATCGACGGGGTCGGCGAGTTCTTGGACGGCAAGGTCGCCAACCTCCTGACGGTCATGGGCGCCCCGGTGCCTGACGTTCTCACAGAGGATTCGGCGTAACCGAGCGATGCGCGAGACGGGCTGCGGTTGTTTCTCCCAAGGTCGCTGCTGTCAGTCCCCTGACGGAAGACGGGGGGTGGATCCTGCAGTCCGTCCGCGATCGCGAAGAGCACATATCAAGTTCCGAGCAACGACAACAACACAACAAAGGGAGAAGAGCACATGCCACTGTGGAACATTTACTGCACCGAAGGCACCTACACCAGCGCGCAGAAGCAGGCTTTCGCTGAGGCCATTACCGACATCTACACCTCGGAGGCCGGCGGGCTTCCCGAGATGACGATGCCCCGGTTTTATGTGGTGGTTGTCTTTCACGATGTTTCGGAGGGTTCGCTGTTCGTCGGCGGTGTCCCGCGAAACGACTTCGTGCGGATCTCGATCGACCACATCGCCTATGCGATGCCCGAGGAACTGCGCGAACTGCTGCTGAAGTTCATCAACAAGTCCATTCACCCGCACGTGCGTG
>DASQCE010000309.1:0-14847 GCA_035634855.1 Mycobacterium sp. | reverse complement strand
CGCCACCTCGGCGCCGAGGTGCGGGGGCATCACGACGTCATCGGCGAAGCCGATCACCAACACGGGTGTGGTGATAGCCCGATAGGCGGGCAGTCGGTCCTTCTCGGGCGCGACGCCGTGCTGTGCGCGAATTCCGGGAGTCGACTTCGTAGGCCATATCGTGAAAGTGTCGATCCAGTCCTCGATGGCGCCGTCATCGTTCAAGGTCCTTGGTGAAAACCCCTCAAGCAAGCGAATTTTCGCTTCGTAACTGGGCGGTAGTTGGACGTCGGCATCGGCGAAATCTCGTTCGGCTGCCCGAAAGAACTCGCGCGTGCGGTCGTGGCGCCCACGTGTGGCCATCAGCGCCGCCTGACTCACCAAACCAGGATGAGCCAGCATCAATTCTTGTGCGATATATGAGCCCATGGAGGCGGCCACCAGCCGGACGGGAGCAGCGTCGAGCTTCTCAATCAACTTCGCGGTGTCAGCCACCATCGTTGCCGCCGTGAAACCGTCAGCATTCGCCGTTGCGCCCACTCCCCTGTTGTCAAACGTGATGACGCGGTAACCAGCCGCACGGAACGCAGGCACTTGATGGACATCCCACGTGCGTCCAGCACCGCCTTGGCCGGCGATGAACAGCACTGGCTCTCCGTGGCCGCGATCGTTGTAGGCCAAGTTCACCACGTGGGGACGGTACTACGCATTGGCGGTGAGGTGGTTTTGAGGGTTTGGTGGAAGTGTTCGGCCTTGGCGCACCTGGTGGCGTGTTGGCTTGGGTCCCGTTATGCCGACGGGGTTTGCTGAGCCGGCACCGGGACTGGGCTTTCGCCACGGCTGCGGCGGTCCAACTCGGCCAGCACGTCGGGATCGGTGGGCTTGCTGAGTAGGCTGCCCCCCACGAAGACAACCAGGCCGGAGACCAAACCTCAGTAGATCGGCTCGTTGGCCTCGATGCCGAATAGGAACATGGCCGCCAGGGTCGCCACGGTTCCGACGGCCATCGCCGCAAGCGCCCCGGTGTTGTTGCCGCGCCGCCAAACAAGCCCGCCGAGGATCGGCACCAGCAGACCGCCGACAAGGATGTCGTAGGCAACGGTCAGCGCGTTGACGACGTCCTGCAGCACGCATGCGATGACCACCATCAAGATGCCGAAACCCGCCACGTAAAGCCGATTGTTCCGGATGTGGTCGTGCTCGCTACCCGCCTCGACGTCGCGCTTGAGCAGCCGCGCCACGATGTCCTGGCTGAACACCGTCGCGGTGGCGATCAGCGCGCCGCTGGACGTGGACATCACCGCGGCGAGCGCCGCCGCGAGCACCAGACCGGCCAGCACCGGAGGCAGCTGCATCTCGACGAACTGGGCAAACGCGTCGTCGCGGGACTCCAGCGCCGGCAGCAGAACCTTGGCCGCCATCCCTATCACCGCGCCGGCCACCGCGTACAGCAGGCAGTACACGCCCGAAGCGGCGCCGGCCCAGCGCGCCACCCCCGGGCTGCGGGCGGTGAACACCCGCTGCCAGATGTCCTGACCGATCAGCAGCCCGAAGGTGTAGATGACGAAGTAGGTCAGTATCTTCTCGCCGCCGATCGCGGTCAGCGAGGTGGCATCCGCAGGCAACTTTTCTGCGAGGCCGGACATCCCGCCGGTCTTTGCCAGCGCGAGCGGCAGCAGGATGAAGAAGATGCCGATGGTCTTGACGAGGAACTGCACGAAGTCGGTCAGCGTAATCGACCACATGCCGCCGAGCGTGGAGTAGATGATCACCACGCCGCCGCCCAGGATGATCGCCGGCACCCTGCCGATGTCGAACAGGGCACCGAAGATCGTCGAGTACGCGATGGTCGACGTCACCGACAGCATCAACGTGTAGCCCCACATCACCACACCCGATAGCACGGAAGAGCCGGGGCCGTAACGCAATTCAAGCATCTGACTCACGGTATAAACGCGCAGCCGCTGGATCCGGCCGGCGAATAGCAGACTGAGCAGCAGGATGCCCACGCCGATGGCCATCACCAACCACATGCCCGAGATGCCGTACTGGTACCCCAGCCCGACGCCGCCAATCGTGGACGCGCCGCCGAGCACTATTGCGGCCATGGTGCCGGAGTACAGCAATGGGCCGAGCCGCCGGCCTGCCACCAGGAAGTCGGATTGCGTTGTGGCCCTGCGCTTTCCCCAGAAGCCGAACGCGATCATGCCTAACAGATAGATGGCGACGATCGCTATGTCCATGATGCGAGGTCCTCTCAGCGGATGTCGAAGTGGATGAGGGTCGGGCCGTCGGCGCCCAGTGCGCCGCGGACCACGTCAGTTAGGTCAGCCGTCGACGTGGTACGCACCCCACGCGCACCCATCGCGACCGCGAGGGCGGCGAAGTCCGGGGTGCGCAGTTCTACCCCGATCGGCGGGATGCTCCGTGCGGCCTCCTGGTCCCGGATCTCCCGGTAGCCGCCGTTGTCGACGACGACGACTGGTACCGGAAGCCGTTGTTCCACAAGCGTCATGAGTTCCTGCACGGAGAACATCAGCGCGCCGTCGCCGAGCAGCACCGCGACCGGTGTCCCCGGCCGTGCGATCGCAGCTCCGACGCCCGCCGGAAGTCCGTAGCCAAGCGTGGCGAACCCGGGCGAGTAGCAGAACCGGCGTGGGGCGGGCATGTCGAAGAAATGCACCGAGCCGAAGTACGTGACCTGCGAACTGTCCCCGGTGAGTACGCCGTCGGCAGGCAGCGCGGCGCGCACCGCGGCGTTGATCTCGGCGTAGGGGCCCGCATCCTTTGCGGCTTCCTCGCGGCATGCCGCCCGCAGCGCCGCGGCCCGCTCGGGCGTGGCCGGCGAGCCCGCACGCAGGGCGTCGCGAAGCGCGGCGACTGTGGTGGCGGCGTCGCCAAGCAGTGCGTGGTCGGCCGGGCAGTTCTTGTCCAGTTGGGCGGGGTCGATGTCGCAGCGGATCACGGTCCTGCCGCGAATCTGGCCCTCCCACAAATCGGAGTCGCCGAGCTCGGTGCCGACCACGAGCAGCGCGTCGCTCCCGGCGGCGGCCTTCTGCACCGCGCGCAGCCGGATCGATGCGCCGACCGACAGCGGATGCGCCTCGTCGACGACGCCCTTGCCGTTGACCGTGGTGGTGGCCGGCGCCCCGAGCGCTTCGGCCAGTGCAGTCAGTTCGGCCTGCGCGTCGACCGCTCCCCCGCCGGCAATGATCATCGGCTGGGCGGCGGCCGTAAGCGCCTCGGCCGCCCGCCGCACCGCCTCGGGATCGGCTTGGGGCGAAGCGGTTTTCGTGGCAATCCGAGGTCGGCCTGACCATTGCTGCTCAAGTACGTCGACGGGGACCTCGATGTGCACGGGTCGCGGACGACCCCCGGTGAACGACGCGAACGCCTCTGTGACGGCCTCGGCCGCTTCGTCGGCGTCGCGCACCCGGAGGCTCCAGCGGACCAGCTGATCCATTGCGGCGCTGGTGTTCTTGGCCTCGTGGAGCTGGCCGAGATCCTGGCCCTCCGCACCAGTGGGCATGCCGGATGACAGGATCAGCATCGGCTGCGACTCCGCGTAGCCGGTGGCCGCCGCCGTCATAGTGTTGGTCAGGCCAGGACCGCTGGTCGCCACCACCACACCGGGCCGGCCGGTGACTCGGGCATAGGCCTCGGCGGCATACCCGGCGCCCTGCTCGTGGCGCGGCGTAACCGCCCGAATGCCAGTCGTCAGGAAGTGTCGGTACATCTCAAGGTTGTGTGTGCCAGGGATGCCGAAGATGGTGTCGACACCGTGTGCGGCAAGGGTTTCCACGACGGCCGCACCACCGTTGCGATGCTCGGTCATGGCTTGGCCGCCAGCACAGACATGAGTTCGTACGCGACATGCGCGGCGGCGATACCGGTGATCTCGGCGTGGTCGTATGCAGGTGCGACCTCCACGATGTCGGCGCCGACGAGATTCGCGCCCACCAGGTTTCGCAAGCAGTGAAGTAGTTCGCGGCTCGTCATCCCGCCGGCTTCGGGGGTGCCGGTGCCGGGGGCATGCGCCGGGTCGAGCACATCGATGTCGACGGAGACGTACACCGGTGCGTCGCCGAGGCGGGCCCGCATTCGCTCGATCACCGCGGGCAGTCCGTCGAGCTGGACATCGTCGGTGCCGATCACCTGGAAGCCGAGCACGCGATCGTCGGAGAGATCGGTGGACGCATACAGCGGACCGCGGATGCCGACATGCAGGCAGTGCTCGGGGTCCAGCAGGCCCTCCTCGCTGGCGCGGCGGAACGGGGTGCCGTGTGTGAACGGGGCACCGAAGTACGTATCCCAGGTGTCGAGGTGGGCGTCGAAGTGCAGCACGGCAATCGGGCCGTGGTCGCGGTGCAGTGACCTAAGCAGAGGCAGCGCGATGGTGTGGTCGCCGCCCAGTGTGATCAGCTTCGTCCCGCCGTCGCGCAACTCGTCGGACGCCCGCTCGATGGTGGTGATCGCCTCGCCGATGTCGAACGGGTTGACCGCGATGTCACCCGCGTCGGCCACTTGCTGGGCGGCGAACGGCTCGACGTCGAGCCGCGGGTGATACGGCCGCAGCAGTTTGGATGAGGCGCGGATATGACCCGGCCCGAACCGCGCACCCGGTCTGTACGACACACCAGAGTCAAAAGGAATGCCGACCACCGCGACATCGGTATGGGTGACCTCGTCGGTGCGGGGCAGGCGGGCGAAGGTGGCCGGGCCCGCGTAGCGCGGCACGCGGGTGGCGTCGACCGGTCCGATCGGGTGCTGTGACGTCGTCATGCGTTACAGAGTCGCTGAGACCACCGTCATACCGAAATGACCATTTTGTACAATATTGACCGGCAAGCATCGACAATCTGTCCATGCTGACCGTTGCAGAACTGACCGCGGACCTCGAACTGGGGCTTCAACTAGTGGCCGGCCATTCCGGCGCGGGCCGTGAGATCGAAGCCGCGGCGGTCTCCGAGCTGGCCCATCCCGGCCCGTGGCTACAGGGCGGCGAACTGCTGTTGACCATTGGTCTGTTGCTGCCGCAGACCTCCGACGGCTGTCGGTCCTACCTGGCCGAGCTGGACGCCGCAGGTGTGCAGGCCGTCGGGCTGGGTCTGGGCGCTGAGCTTCCCCACAAGGCGGCCCCGGCGCGGCTGATCACCGCCGCGGACGAATTCGGCATGCCGCTGCTAACGGTGCCCGACCCCGTCCCGTTCATCGCGGTGACGAAAGCGGTGTTCGCCTACCGCGCCCGCGCCGAGCGGAAGGAACTGGAGTGGGCCCTGCAGACCCAACGCGCGTTGACTGCCGCCGCCGTCACGCCGGGCGGCCTGCTCGGCATCCTGGCCGCTCATCGCGGCGCCACCGGCCGCTGCGGCGTGGTGATCGACCTGCTCGGGCGGGTGCTTGCCGAATCCGGTCCGGGCGGCGAGCGGCTGGTCGCACGCCTGTCCGGCCTGCTCGACTCGGTCCGCGATCAGGGTCTCAACGCCGCGGCGGCCGATATCAGCGACGGCCGCAGGCGCGAGCTGCACGCACTCGGCGCCCACCGGTTGCGGGCCTGGCTGCTGATCGACGGGCCCGCCGAACAGCCTGCGGCCAATCAGGTTTCGGGCGATCTGGTGTCGCTGCTGTCGCTGGAGCTGGAACGTCGACACGGGTTCAACACCGCGCAACGCCGTGGTCGCGCCCAGGTGCTGGACCGGTTGGCCCGGGCCACCGTGGACGACGTGGTCGCGGCCCGCTGGTTGACGTCGGCGGGACTGCCCGACGCCGACCTTCGCGCTGCCGCGATCGCCGCACCCGACGACGCCGACGACCTCGCCGCCGATCTGCTCATCACGCTGCCGGACGCGGTGGTGCGCGTAGTCGGCGAGGTGGTCGAGCTGGCCGTGCCGCTGGACACGGATCTGCCAGGGGTGCTGGGCACGCTGGCCGGCGGTCGGGCCGCAGGCATAGGCATCGCTGTTCGGCCCGGCGCGCTGGTCGTCTCACTACGGCAGGCGCGCTCCGCCCTGCCTGCCAGCCGGGTGCAGGGCAGACACGTGCACGCCGAGGAGATCGCCAGCAGCCGGTTACTGCTCAACACCGTTGGGGCGCAACCCCTCCAGGCCTACGCCGACGCGGTGCTCGGTCCTCTCGATGCCACGGATCGTTCGGGTGAACTGATGCGTGGGCTCACCGCATTCCTCGAGCACAACGGCCACTGGGGGGCCGCCGCCACCGCTCTGCGCGTCCACCGGCACACCATCCGCAACCGCATCGACGCGGTCGAACGACTGACCGGGCGGCGCATGGATTCCGCGCAGGACCGCCACGAGTTGTGGCTGGCACTTCGGGCCCGCGACGCCGCCCGGATGTCGGCCGACTAACCGACCCCGGCACGCCGAAGACCGTCTCCGAGGAACCGAAAGGCCCAGGTCGGCCTGTCCCTACGGCGTTACGCTTGATCCGTGGTGGTCAAAGGCCGACCCGTCTGCGTGCCGGAGATGGCGCTCGAAAGCCGAGTCCCGGCCCGGACCCGGCACGATGCCGAGACCGTGGCACGTCACCTCAGGGTTCTGACCGTCACCACCCGCATCGGCGCTGTCATCAGCATCTTCTTCGGGATCCAAGGCTTGATCGTGAGCCAGGACGTGTGGGTCACCGTGCTTAACTTGGCCAGCGGCGCGATCTTCGTGATGATTCCGCTGTTGTACCGATTCGGCGAACTGGTTGCGCCGCTGGTGTTCTTCTTCGTCGCCTACGCATCAATCACCGTGTTGTGTTGGCGCCTGGGCACGGGCTCGGGTCTCCCGTTCTACTACCTGCTCGCCGCCACCCTCATGGTGCTGATCCTCGGCGTCGAGCACATCGTGCTCGCGTCGGTACTCGCCGCCTTAGGCGCCGCGACGATCATCGCGCTCGCGATCCTCGTTCCCTATAACACTGGCGTGCAACCGGATTGGGCATTCAGATTAGGTTTCATCCTCACCGTCGTCTCCGCGTGGGTGATGGTCGTCGCGGTGGTCTGGTACGCGTTGCGGGAAATCCGTCGCGCCCGCGAAGCGATGGAAGCCGAATACGACCGGTCCGAACGACTGCTCACCAATATCCTGCCGGCCACGATCGCACAGCGGCTGAAAGACCCATCGCGCAACATCATCGCCGACAAGTACGACGACGCGTCGATCCTTTTCGCCGACATCGCCGGCTACACCAAGCGCGCCAGCGATACCACTCCGACGGATCTGGTGCGCTTCCTGGACCGCCTTTACACCGATCTTGACGCGCTTGTCGACCGGCACGGCCTGGAAAAGGTCAAGACCAGCGGCGACTCATACATGGTGGTCAGCGGCGTGCCGGAGCCCCGCGAGGATCACATCGAGGCGCTGGCCAGCCTTGCACTGGACATGGCCGACGCCGTCGCGGACCTGAAGGATCCTCAGGGCCGCGCCGTGCCGCTGCGCATCGGCCTCGCGGCCGGGCCCGTAGTCGCCGGAGTCGTCGGGGCACGCAAGTTCTTCTACGACGTGTGGGGCGACGCGGTCAACGTCGCGGCGCGGATGGAAACCACCGATATCGCGGGGCGAATTCAGGTGCCACAGGACGTGTATGAGCGCCTCAAACACGCGTTTCTGCTAGAGGAGCGGGGCGACGTCGACATCAAGGGCAAGGGTGTCATGCACACCTGGTATCTGGTCCGGCGGCTCGACGACGAAGCCGTTCGACGCGCGGCCGAACAGGGCGCGCCCGCGGGCACTGTCTAGTCCAGGTCGCTGGGTTTGAGGCGCTCGGCCAGTGCAGCCAGAGGCTTTACCGCTTGCGCGGCCAGAACGCGATCGCCTGGACCGGATTTGGTATGAGGCTCACCGGCCCACGAACGCCCACTTCGTCCATCTCGACGCGGTTGGAATATCGCTGAGCCACAACGTCACTCGTGCCGCGCCCGCACTGGCACGCCCCCCGCGGTCGTCGACGCGATGACCGACGCCACAGTGGACGTGATCTGCGCTAGACCTTGCGGTTCTCCGACTTGATCAGCCAGGCCAGCTTCTCCAGGCCGTCGATCAGCTGGTGCAGGATGTCGGCGGTGCTGGGGTCTTCGGCGTCGACCGCGTCATGCACGGTGCGGATGGTGTCGACCGCCGCGTAGGTGCGACCCGCTATCAGGTCGACGACCTCGGTGGTGCTGTGCTCGTAGGCCGGGAATTGCGGGAGCGTGGTGGTGGCCACAACGGTGTCGGACCGACCGTCCGGCACCGCGTCCAGTGCCCGCATCCGCTCGGCGATCGTGTCGCTGGCCTCACGGGCGAAGTCGACGAGCTCGTCGAGTTGCAGGTGAAGGTCGCGGAAGTTGGTGCCGACGACGTTCCAATGCGCCTGCTTACCCTGCAGGTGAAGTTCGATCAGATCGACCAGCACCCTTTGCAGGTTGGCGCGCAGCTCAGGCGATGCCTGAAATCCGTGTACTTCTGTTTCTGTGCGACGTGTTGTAGTGCCCATGTTTAGGTCAACGCCCCATAATTTGGAATGAGTCCAAATTACTTCGTGGCCCCGGTCACACCGGTCTGATCCTGCTGCTGGTCCTGCCGCTCCAGCAGCCGCGCATAGCCGGCGCCCATGCCCAGCAGCACCAGCCCGACCACGATGAACACCACGACGCGGAAGATGCCGTCCAGCGTGCCGAGGTCGAATAGGAACAGCTTGGCCATCGCCGCGGCCACCAGCGCCAGACCGCCACCGATCGGCAGCGACCGCTCCGTCTTGCTCAGGCGTGCCGCGTAGACGAACAGAGCGGCAGCCATCGCGATCCAGCAGATCGTCGCGGCCATGTGACCGGCGAAGAAGCCGCCGTTCTCACCGCCGATCAGCACGCCGGCGGTCACGGTGAAGGACGTGACGGCGTAGACGATCACCGCGGCCGAGCCCGCCCAGATAACCACCTCTTCCTTCCATGACCACGCGATCGTGATCGCGCATGCGACCAGGAGGAGGCTCGCCACCAGCGTGGAAACGCCCGGCGCGGCGGTCGTCTCGGTGGCCTCGGCCAGTGCGCTCGGCGGCGTGTAGCTCAGGTAGATGCCGCCGCCGACGACGCCGAACGCGATCGCGGCCCAGCGGGCAATCCCGTCGCGACGCCCGGCGATCGCGACCACCACGGCCATCGCCAGCAGAACCGGGCTCGCGATGTACCCGTCGAACGCCACGATCACCGCCATCAGTGCCGAAATCGCCGATAGCCCGGACCAGATCTGCCGCACCACGCCCGTCACACCTGGCAGGCCGGTCAGCACGATAGCCAACAGCGCCGCGGCTAGTGCGGCCGCCATCAATGCGGCGACGACCCGGTCGACGGCCAGCGAGACGCACCACACCGGCACCACACCGGCGGCCGTCAGCAGTGCCATCGCAGCCCGATTTTCCGTGCGGGGCAACAGAATCAGCGCCCCGGCGATCGCCAACACGGCTGCGATGCCGCATGCGCCCGCCAGCCACAGATCGCGCCGGGAGTCGAAGTAGACCCCGGCCAGCGCCACCAACAGCGGGAGAGTGCTGGCCACCGTGCGGGCCGCATGCATCCAGATCCAGTCCCTCCCCAGCTGCACTGGCAGCGAGGCCGCCGACAGCGCCAGCATGAACCCGACGAGCAACAGTGTGATGCCGTCGGTGACCGCCGGCGCGAGCCCGATCAGCGGCACCAGCACCAGCAGGCCGAGATGTTGGGAGTCCCAGCGCCGGGCCAGGGTCAAACCGCCACCGCCGATCAGCGCGGCGACGACTAGCCCGACCGGTGCAGGGACCCAGTGGTAGATCGCCGTGACGGCGATGACGTCCATGTACGCAGCCGCGACGCCCGTGGCGGCCAGCGCGATCGCGCCGACCCGCCCGCCGGGCCTGGCGTACGACCACCACGCGGCGGCTACCAGCGCCGCGGCGAGCACGGCTCCGCCCGCGACGCGGAACTCCGGGCGCAGAATGCCTGCTTGGGCAGCCAGCACCAACAGCATCACGACGCCGATCAAGGTGACCGCGACACCAGCGATGGCCAGCACTTTGCCGATCCAGCCCCCAGCGCGTTCCTGCCGCGGCTGTGGCGGCGCAGGTGGCGGGGGAACGTGTGGACGCGGCTGCGCGTAGTGCGCCGAATATTGCGGCCAGTACGGCACGGCGGGCGGGACATAAGGCCGGGGGTACCACCCGCTTGCGGTGGACGGCTGCGACGGCGCAGCGGGCTGGGGGGCCGGCGGCTGCTCCGACAGAAGGCGGTCGAGCGCGGTCAGATCCGCTGACACGCGGGCCAGCTGCTGCGAGATCGCGGCGAAATCCGCGGACAACCGCGAAACGACGGCACGATGCGGCGGTTCGGTCATGGCGCCATCGTCGCAGCGCGCAGGCGAAAGCGGATGAGTAGGACTACTCGACTATTCCTTGTCCAGGCCGTGTTTGATCGCGAAGCGCGCCAACTCGACGCGGTTGGCGACCTGAAGCTTGCGGAACGTCGCCTGCACGTGGTTCTCGACCGTGCGGTGACTCAGTGACAACCGGGCGGCGATCTGTTTGGCCGTCAATCCCTTCGCGACGTGGCGCAGTATCTCGGTTTCGCGTTCGGTCAGGCTCGGCACCGATGTCCCGGGAGGGCCCGTCCCACCGGATTGCGCGATGCGCCGATACTCCCCCAGCACCAGCCCGGCCAACCCCGGGGTGAACACCGCGCGTCCTTCAGCGGTCGCGCGCACCGCATCGCCGAGTTCCTGCTTCGAGGCACTTTTAACGAGATAGCCAGTCGCACCTGCCTTTACCGCCTCCAGGACGTCGTCGCGCTCGTCGGACGCCGAAAGCACCAGAATGCGCGACGACGGCGACACCGCGAGCACCTCTGCCGTGGCCCGGGCGCCATCGCCGTCGGACAGCCGCATGTCCATCACCACCACATCTGGGTGCACAACCGCGGCGCGGCGCCGGGCCGCGGCCACCCCGTCGGCCGTCGCCACCACGGAGTAGCCATCCTCGGCGAGGTCGCGGGCCACCGCGTCGCGCCAGATCGGATGGTCGTCGACGACCATCACCGTCGGGGTACCGTCAGCTCCCATTCCGTCCCAGATCCCGGCCCGGTGTTCAGCTTCGCGCTGCCGCCCAGCCAATTAATCCGTCCCACAATCGATTTGGCGACTCCGACGCGACCTTCGTCGACCGCTTCCTCCAGCCTGCCCTCGGCGATGCCGACACCGTCGTCGCGGATGCTCACGGTGACCGCGTCGCCGAGGTCCTCGAGCAGCACGTACGCCCGGGCGTCGGGCCCGGCGTGTGATGCGACGTTATCCAGCGCGTTGGTGGCCGCCGCACACAGCTCGGTCGCGACGCCGGCGTCGAGCAGAACCGGGGTGGCGGGTACGCTCACCGACACCCGGTCGGATGACCGTCGGCGCAGCAGCGCGCCGACGTCGGTCAGCGCGCCGGCCACCGGCTCGGCATCGGTGGAGCTGACCAGCCGGCGCAACGCACGTTCCTGCTCACCCGCCAGCTCGGCTAATTCCGCTGTCTCGCCGCCGATTTCGCGACCGCGCCGGGAAACCAGCGCCAGCACCTGGATGGCGCCGTCGTGCACCTGGCGCGACAACCGCTCCCGTTCGTCCAGCGACGCCGCAAGCCGCGTCGCCCGCTCCAGTTCAGCATGGGCGTGTCTTGCCGTCTGCGCGGCCATCCCCACCGCAAGGCCCACCGCGAGCTCGATGACGATGGTGGCGTTGCGCCCAAGGTCGTAGTTGATGAAACCCTTGACCACCGTGCTGGCGATCATCACCACCACACCGGTGAGCATGCCGGGGATCGGACCCATCAGGATCGCCACCGAGATCGTCGCGTTGGTCGCCCACAACGTCGTCGGCCATGACTGGTTGTCCAACGCCCACTGATCGGAGGCGACGAACGCGGTGGACAGCACAAGCGCCACCACCACAACGAGTTCGGCCAGCACCCACGCGGGCCTGCGACCGAACCCGTTCAGGTAGGCCACCGCGCAGGCCGCGCTCCAGCCGATCAGCACGGCGAACAGCAGCCATCCGATCGCCGGGTGGTCAAGCTTCTGGTTGATCGCGATCTGAAAGCCCAGCGCGTAAATGCAACTCAGCAGCCGGAATACCTGCGCCGCCCGCCACAGTGGGGTGGCCGGGTCGGGCTCATGCACTAGAGCACCTTGGACAGAAAGGCCTTCGTCCGTTCGTGTTTCGGGTTAGCCAGTACCTCGCGGGGAGGTCCGCTCTCCACGACGACGCCGCCGTCCATGAAGACCAGCTGGTTGGCGACCTCACGGGCGAACCCCATCTCGTGTGTGACGACCACCATCGTCATGCCTTCGGCGGCAAGTTTTTTCATCACCTCGAGCACCTCGCCGACCAGCTCCGGGTCAAGCGCCGAGGTGGGTTCGTCGAACAGCATCAGTTTTGGGTTCATCGCAAGCGCCCGCGCGATCGCCACCCGCTGCTGCTGGCCGCCGGACAGCTGTGCGGGGTAGGCGGTGGCCTTGTCCGAAAGGCCCACCTGATTGAGGAGATCCTTGGCCCGGGCCAGGGCTTCCTTCTTCTTTACCCTCTTGACGTGCACCGGCGCCTCGATGAGGTTCTCGAGCGCGGTGCGATGCGGGAAGAGGTTGAAGTGCTGGAACACCATGCCGATGTCGCGGCGCTGCTTGGCGGCGTCACGGGGCGAAATCTCGTGTAACTTGGATCCGGCCTCGCGGTAGCCGATCAGGTCGCCGTCGACATACAGCCTGCCCGCGTTGACCTGCTCCAGATGGTTGATGCAACGCAGAAACGTCGACTTGCCCGAACCGGACGGCCCGACCATGCACAGCACCTCACCCTTGCCGACCTCCAGCGTGATGCCCTTCAGGACGTGCAGGGCGCCGAAACTCTTGCAGACTTCCTGGGCTTTCACCATCGGTGTCATGCCGACATACCCCCTGGGTTCTCGGTCTGCGCTTTGGCCAGCGCCTCCAGTTGCTTCGTCGTCAACTTTCGGCTTGCGCCTCGGGAGTAGTACCGCTCGAGGTAGTACTGGCCCACCATCAAGATGCTGGTGACAATCAGATACCAGGTCGCGGCCACCATGAGCAGCGGAACGGGCTCGAAGATGCGTGCGGCGATCTCGCGGGAAGTGATGCCGTACAGGTCCAGGGCGAATGGCACGCCGGTGACCAGCGAGGTGGTCTTCAGCATGCTGATGACCTCATTACCGGTCGGCGGAATGATCACCCGCATCGCCTGCGGTAACACGGTGCGGCGCATCGCCAGCCCCCACGACATGCCCAGCGCTGTCGACGCCTCCAGCTGGCCCTCCGGCACGGAACTGATTCCGGCACGAATGATTTCGGCCATGTAGGCGGCCTCATTGAGCGCCAGCCCGAGGATCGCCAGCACGAACGGGATGGACAGGGCCTGGAGGTTGAGGTGGAAGAACGACGGCCCGAACGGCACGCCGAGCTGGATGTTCGCGTAGATCGTCGGGATTAGTCCCCAGAACACCAACTGCACGTAGACCGGGGTGCCGCGGAAGATCCACAGATACACCCATGCCACCGACTTGAACACCGGATTGGGTGACAACCGCATCACCGCAAGGAGCACGCCAAGTGCGATCGCCAGCACCATGGAGTAGACGGTCAGCTGCAGGGTGTTCACCAAACCGACTTTGAGCACCCGCTCGTTGAACATGTACTCCGCGAAGACGTGCCACCTGTATGCGTCGTTGGTGGCCGCCCCGTACAGGAACAGTGCCAGAAGAACGACGATGACGACCGCCGCCGCCCACCGCCACGGATGACGCAGCGGTACGGCATCAATGGCTTCTGGCGTGGTGGCCGGCGACGTGTCGACATCAGTCATTTCAGTTCTCCAACGTCAGCTGATTGCGCCGTTGATCACCGGCTTGTCGATCATCACTTTTTCGACACCCCAGTTGGACGCGATCTGCTTATAAGTGCCGGTCTCGATCAGGTGCTCGAGAGCCTTTTGCAGTGACTGGGCCAGGGGCGAGCCCTTCTTAACCGGCCATCCGTACGGCGCGGCATCGGCGATCTCACCGGCCTGGGTCAGCTTCCCGTTGCTCTGCTTGATTGCGTACAAGGTCACGGGGGAATCCGCCGACATGGCGTCGGCCTGACCGAGAATCACGGCGTTGGTGGCCGCGTCCTGGCCGTCGAACGAAATGATCTGAATCGCAGGCTTGCCCGCGTCCGTGCACGCCTTGCTCTTGGCCGGGAGCTCGTCGGTCTCCTCCGTTGTGGTGGCTTGCACAGCCACTTTCTTCCCGCAGGCGTTGTTGGGATCGACCGGATTGTCCGGGCGCTGCGCCCACAAGATGCCCGCCGAGCCGTAAGTGACGAAGTCGACGGTCTGCTCGCGCTCCTTGGTGTCGGTGAACGAAGACATACCGACATTGAAGGTGCCCCCCTGGATGGACGGGATGATCTTGGCGAAGTCCGCCTCGCGGTATTCCGCCGTCAGGCCGAGCGTCGCGGCGACCGCGTTCATCAGATCGACGTCAAAGCCGACGATCTTGCCGCTTTCGTCTTTGAACTCGTTGGGCGTGTAGGGAATGTTGACGCCAACGATCAGTTTCCCGGACGACTTGATGTCCTCGGGCACGGTGTTCGCGATCGCATCGACCTTCTCGGCCGACGCCGCCGCTGTCCCAGAGGCCGGCGCGCTCGATTGGGTGCTCGTGTTGGTGCCGCTTGCGCAGCCCGATAGGGCCAGTGCGCCCGTCGCAGCAAACACCGCTGCGATGCGCCAGAGTTTCGTCCGACGGTCTTGACATCCAGCTGACACGGTTGCCTCTACTTTCTGCTTCGTGGATCCGGCGCGCAACACCGGTAACGGAACATTAGGACAGCGT
>DASQCE010000308.1:0-2660 GCA_035634855.1 Mycobacterium sp. | reverse complement strand
AGGCGACGTCATTGATGCTGCCCGCCGTCAATGGTTCCTGGCAGCCGGAATCTGTAGCTAACTCATCTCGGGTCTGTCGGCCCTCCGTCGGGCCTCGTCTATGTGTTCGAGCAGGGTGCCCCAGTCCGCAGTCAGTCCGCAGCACGTTCAACGCAGCCCGGAACAGTCAACATAACCCACCTCGATGACCAGGCTTTTTGTAGCGTGCCCATCACAACAGTCCGCTATAAACGCCCAAAAACGATGTGTCCTGATGATCCAGTCGAACTCGGCCGTCCCGATAGGCCACCACTTCGTCCAGCACTTCCGTGCGAAGGTGCGGCGCGACCACGACGCCGTGGGGATACCGCTGAATCAGCCGGCGAGACGTCAGGCCGCCGCGGCGAAGACCGAACCGATTCCCGCCCTCCGACATCCGGATCATCGCGTCGACGAACGGACGTGGAGTGAAGCGCCTGCCGACCAAGCCGGCGAGTTTCTTGCCGAGTCCCATCACGGCGAAGATCGGTGCGCGGCCTGCCATCCGTTCCGCGAGCTCGGCGATGATCTCCCACTGCGTACGCGCCTCACCCACCGGGGTGACGGCACGCGAAGCCCGAGGACAGCGGATGGTCCTTGTCCGGGCGAAGCGAGATGAGGCGGCCGTCGTCGACCGTCGCGATCATGCCGCAGAGCGGCTCACAGATCCGGCAGAACGTCGGCTTGTGCTCGATCACACCACGACCATACTGTAAGAATTACCGTTGTATCGCCGATTCTGTCGGGTGCACGCTTGTTGACGCCGTTACTCGCGTTTTTTGTACAACAAGCGTGCGGTGGGCGCCGAGCACGTACTTGCCGCAGTGGTCGGAATACTCTGAGCTCGTGCGGTGGATCGTCGACGGCATGAATGTGATCGGGTCTCGCCCGGACGGCTGGTGGCGGGACCGTGGCCGTGCGATGGCCGTGCTGGTCGAACGGCTCGAGCATTGGGCGGTCGCCGAGGGCGCTGACGTGACCGTGGTTTTCGAACGGCCGCTGTCGCCGCCGATCGAATCGTCTGTCATCAATGTGGCCAATGCGCCGAAGGCGGCGGCGAACTCGGCCGACGACGAAATCGTGCGACTGGTACGGGCCGACTCCGATCCCGCTCAGATCCGCGTCGCAACCTCGGATCGCGCGCTGTCCGAGCGTGTCCAGGCAGCCGGCGCGCACGTCTATCCCGCGGAAAAGCTGCGCAACGTCATCGACCCGCGCTGATCACGATCCCTACACGCCCACCCAACGGGCGATACTGGGATGTTTACAGTTGCTACTTGCTTCCGGCCGGACGCTACGGAGGATCACCACATGCAGAAGGCGCTCGCGCCGGAAATCTCGACGTGGCCTGATGCCTTGACGTTCGCCTTCCAGCCGGTCTAGAGAGGATCCCGCACATGACCAACGACGTCACGATCATCGGCGTAGGCCTGCATCCGTTCGGTCGATTCGAAGGCAAGTCAGCCATGGAGATGGGCGTCGACGCGACCTTCGCCGCCGTCGCCGACGCCGGCATCGAGTGGAAAGACATCCAGTTCGCCACCGGCGGCAGCTGGACGGTGGCCAACCCGGACGCGATCGTGGGCATGGTTGGACTGTCGGGGATCCCCTTCACCAACGTGTTCAACGCCTGCGCGACGGCGGCCAGTGCTGCGAAGGCATGTGCCGACGGAATCCGGTTGGGAGACTATGACATCGGCATCGCCATCGGCCTGGACAAGCACCCGTGTGGTGCCTTCACCGAGGATCCCGCACTGGTGGGCGTGCCGAGCTGGTACGCCGAAAACGGGCAATACCTCACCACCCAGTTCTTCGGGATGAAGGCCAACCGCTACCTGCACGACCACCGTGTTTCGCAGGAAACGCTGGCCAAGGTGGCGGCCAAGAATTTCCGCAACGGCGCACTGAACCCGAATGCGTTCCGGCGCAAGCCCATCCCCGAGGAGGAGATCCTCAACTCGGCGATGCTGAACTACCCGCTGACCCAGTACATGTTTTGCGCGCCCGACGAGGGCGCCGCAGCGGTCGTGATGTGCCGCGCCGACATCGCGCATCGCTACACGTCGAAGCCCGTGTATCTGCGGGCGGTCGAGGTGCGTACCCGCCGCTACGGCGCGTACGAAGTCAACACCACCTTCGCCCCCGTTGAGGAGGATGTCGCGCCGACGGTATACGCAGCCAAGGCGGCATTCGAAAAGCCAGGCGTCGCACCGGAGGACGTCGACGTCATCCAGCTCCAGGACACCGACGCCGGCGCGGAGATCATCCACATGGCCGAGTGCGGGTTCTGCGCCGACGGCGAGCAGGAAAAGCTAGTGGCCGACGGCGCCACCGAAATCCGCGGCACCATGCCGGTCAACACCGACGGCGGGCTGATCGCCAATGGCGAGCCGATCGGCGCGTCGGGTCTGCGCCAGATTCACGAGCTGGTGCGCCAGCTGCGTGGCGAGGCCGGCGACCGCCAGGTGCCCGGCCAACCGCGCGTCGGCCTCGCACAGCTCTGCGGCGCGCCTGGCACCGCCGCGGCCACAATCCTGACCACCTGACCCCACGCGAGCTGGGCCCACGCGCAAGCAGGGGAACGCACAAGTCCCCGGCACGCCGACGAATTGGGGCACTTTCCGTCTGCTCGCCGGAAGAAA
>DASQCE010000307.1:0-10675 GCA_035634855.1 Mycobacterium sp. | reverse complement strand
CGAACTGCGCGGCCTCATCGAGGCTCCGGAGCTGGCGCTGCTTGACCTCTGACTAGCAGGGGGCGCCGGGAGGCGTGTAGTACGGCACGCCTTCTACGGTGTAGCACGGTATCTCGCCGGGAACGTACGGGTTGTCGGCGGCCGCAATGGCGGCGCCGACCGCCACGTCGCCGGCTATGTGGGTGCAGCCGCCGGCCGCGAAATGGCGACCGTCCGCCCCCGCGCACACCTCGGCATTCGCTGCCGGTGCTACTGCCACCGGCACCGCCGCCATCGCCCCCGCGGTAAGTAGCACTGCTGCCAGCTTCTTCATGTCCTGCTCCTTTTGCTGACCCCCGCCCGTGAGCAGCCTATGCCGCGATCTGGTTTGCGCAGACCGAATCAGCGATCTGGGAAATAGCTGAAGGGCTCGCGGTGGCGTTCGCCGGACTACGGATCCTCCGTGCGGGCCCGCTCGAACTCGGCGATCTCGGTCAGCGACCGCTCGGCGATGAATTCACCCGTCGCCCCGAGTTGTTCGGAGATGGCGCGTGATGTCGCCAGCATCTCGGTCAGCACGAGGGGCAGCCGGTCCGGTGCCAGCCGGCCGCGCGGCGCTGAGATGTGCACCGCCGCGTTGACCGTGCCGGTGGCGTCGAAGATCGGGGTCGCCAGCCCCGTGATTCCCTCCACGCTCTCGCCGTCGGTCACGCTGTACCCGCGCTCCCTGATGGCCCCGAGTTCGCGTTTCAGTGCATCTCGGTTGGTCAGGGTGAACCGTGTGAACTGTTCGAGGGTCGCCGCCGACAGCACGCGGGCTTGCAAGTCAAGGTTGAACGCGGCGAAGAGCTTTCCGATGCTGCTGCCGTGCAGCGGTCTGGCGCCGCCTAGCTTCATGACCACCGAGAGGTTCTGGCCGGCCTCGCAGCGATCCGCATATGTGACGGTATTGCCGCTGCGCAGGGCGAGGTAGGTGTTCTCGTTGACCGACTCGCACAGTGCAAGCAGGAACGGGCGGCTGGCCGCGCGTAGGTCCACGCTGTCGACGATCGACAGCGCCAGCACGAGCGACCGGGGCCCGAGAACGTAGGTCTTCTGGCCGGACGCGCGCACCGCGTCCAGTTCCGTCAGCGCGGTGACCAAGTCGTGTGCGCTGCTCATCGGAATGCCCAGGTCCTCGCACATCGGCTTGAGCGCGCTGCCTTCCTGATGGTGTGCAAGGTATTCGACGATCTTCAACGCTCGGTCGAGACGGGCGGGGTTCATGAGACTCATGATGCCACGGATTTGCGAAATCGGATTCGCATTTTGCCGTAGAACGCTTGACGGATGACGCCAGATACCTTTACAGTTTCGCAATTACGAAGTTCACATCGCATTTGCGAAGTTATGGAGAGAAGCCGATGTCAGCTCACCTCATCTCGATCCTCGTTCTGGTCGGCGTCTTCTTTCTGGGCACCGTTCGATCCGTCAACCTGGGTGTCCTCGCGCTTGTCGGCGCCTTCGCCGTCGGCTCGTGGGTTTTCGGTGCGAAGACGTCGGAGGTGCTGGCTGGCTTTCCCGCGGATCTGTTCGTGATCCTGGTCGGGGTCACCTACCTGTTCGCCATCGCGAAGCGGAACGGCACCGTCGACTGGCTCGTCGGTGGTTCGGTGCGTGCGGTCCGGGGTCGGGTGGCGGCGCTGCCGTGGGTGATGTTCGTGCTCAGCGGGGTCCTGGTCGCACTCGGTGCGTTGAGCCCCGCGGCCGTCGCGATCATCGCGCCCATCGGCATGGCGTTCGCCGCACGCTATCGGATCAACCCGTTGCTGATGGGGCTGATGGTCATCCACGGATCGGCGGCAGGCAACTTCTCGCCTCTGGGCGTGCTGGGGGTGATCACAAACGGCATCGTCGACCGCAGCGACCTGCCGGGTAGCCCGATCGGCATCTTCGTGGCCAACCTGATCTTCAACATCGCACTGGGGGCGGTCATCTACGTCGCCTTCGGCGGACTGCGGTTGCTCAGATCGGGTGCGCGCTGCACGGACCACACTGAGACCGATCCCGCCGACGGCTCGCACGAGGGCGCCGGCGGTACGGCCGTCGCCGTCAAACCGCGGGCCGCCGTCGTCACGCGTGCCGAACGAAGCGAACGCGTCGCAACGGTCGTCGGGTTGGCCGTACTGGCGATCGGCGCCCTCGTCTTCGATCTCGACATCGGTTTGACCGCAATGACCGTCGCGGGCGTGCTGGCGTTGATGTCGCCGCAGACCGCCAAGGCAGCGGTCGCGGACATCAGCTGGGGCGTGGTCCTGCTGATCTGCGGGATCGTGACGTACGTCGGATTCCTCGAGTCGGTTGGGACAGTGGACTACATCGGTCATGCGATCGCCTCGGTGTCCTCGCCGGTGCTGGCCGCGCTCGTGCTGCTGTTCGTCGGCTCGGTGGTCTCGGCGTTCGCGTCGACGACCGGCATCCTCGGCGCGCTGATCCCGCTGGCGGTGCCCCTGTTGGCCGCCGGGGAGTTGGGTGCGGTTGCCGTCGTCGCGGCGCTGTCGATCTCGGCGTCCGTCGTCGATTCGAGCCCGTTCTCGACCAACGGCGCGCTGGTTGTCGCGAACGCACCCCACGGTCGGGAGGCTTCCGTCTACCGCGGCCTGATGGTGTGGGGGTTCAGCCTGGTGCTGCTGACACCGGTGATCACGTGGGCGATCTTCGTCCTTCCGGGCTGGTGACGGCGATGACACAGATCGATCTGACCGCCCCATTGTCCGGCGTCACCGTCCTCGACATGACGACCGCCCTCGGCGAATACGCCGGCAGGCTGCTGGCCGACCTCGGCGCCGACGTTCTCCGGTTCGACGTCGAGGGCGCGGCCGACCCGTACCGCCGCGCATTCATGAACGCCGGCAAGCAAATGCGCCCGTCGCAGCCGAGCGGTACGGAGCTGGCTGAGCTCTTGGCGCGAGCCCAGGTTCTCCTCACGAGCGAAGGGCCGGCCGCCCTGCGGCCCAGGGGCCTGCACCCGGACGACGTCAGCCATCGCCACAACACGCTCGTGCACGTCGCGATCAGCCCGTTCGGCCTCACCGGTCCCTACGCCGACCGGCCGGCCAGCGACCTCACGCTGATGGCGGCCGGCGGCCTGTTGGCGCTCGGCGGCGAGCCCGACCGCCAGCCGGTCCGGGCCTGGGGCGAACAGACCGCCTTGATCGCGGGCGTGCACGCGACCACCGCCGCTCTCATCGCGCTACACGTGCTCGAGACAGAGTCGCGCGGCCAGGTCATTGACCTGTCCGTTCAGGAAGCGGTGGCGCATTCGCTCGAGAATGCCGCGCAGTACCTCGACCTGGAAGGCATTGTCCGCCGTCGCGCCGGCGCGGGGCCTCGGGAGGCGGGCACCGGGTTGTTCCGCTGCGCCGACGGCTGGATCTATCTCGTCGGCGGCCTCGGCGGAAAGCCGTTGGCGTGGAGCGCGATTGCCGAGTGGCTGGCCGATGGCGGTGTCACCGACGCGACCGATCTGAACGCCGACCGCTGGCAGCAGTCGGATTGGCGGCGTACTGCGCAGGCCTGCAACCGATTCCGTGATCTCTTCGAGGCGTTCGCGGCATCGCGGTCCAAGGCGGAGCTGTTCGCGTCCGGCCAGAAACGTGGCATCAGCATTGCTCCGGTCGCCACGCCGGGCGATTTACTCCGCGATGCCCAGCTGGTCGCGCGCGACTACTTCCGTGTCGTTGACGTCGAGGGACAGCGAGTGACGCTGCCCGGGTCGCCATACCGCTTCCGCACTTCCGACGTGCGGCCGAGAACAGGAAAGAGCCTGATATGAGCGCACAGCTCCCGATGACCGGAATCCGGGTCGCCGACTTCAGCTGGGTCGGTGCCGGTCCGTTTCTCACCAAACCGCTGGCCGACCACGGCGCCGACGTGGTTAAGGTCGAATCGCGCACCCGCGTTGACCCGATCCGCTCGATGGCCCCGTTCCGTGACGGCGTCAACGGCGCCGACCGTAGCGGCTACTTCGCCAACCGCAACAGCAGCAAGCGGTCGATCTGCCTGGACCTCAAGCACCCGCGGGGCCGTGAACTGGCGCTGCGTCTCATCGAGGTCAGCGACGTGGTTGTCAACAACTTCAGCCCGGGCACCATGGACCGCCTTGGGCTTGGGTACGACGCCTCGCGGGCCGTGCGGCCCGATGTCATCTACCTCGAGATGCCGATGCTGGGAACCGAAGGGCCGCACCGTGATTGCCGAGGATACGGGCTCACCATCGCGGCCGCCGGGGGGTTGCTCGGGCTCACCGGTTACGAGGACGCTCCGCCCGTCGGCACCGGCACCAACTACCCCGACCATGTCCCCAACCCGCTGCATGGAGCGATTGCGGTGCTGGCTGCGCTGCGGAAGCGACGCATGACCGGACAGGGCGAGTACATCGAACTCGCGCAGCTGGAATCGACCATCAACGCGATTGGTCCGGCGATTGTCGCCGCGGCCGCGGGGGTAACCGTCGGCCGTGTCGGCAACCACGACAATGTTGCGGCGCCCCACGGTGTATATCCATGTGTCGGCGAGGACCGCTGGTGCGCAATCGCCGTCTTCGGCGACGAGCAGTGGGCCGCAGCGCGTTTGGTGCTGGGCATCGCGGACTTGCCGGAATTCGATTCCGCCGACGGCCGACGCAGCTCGCGGACGTTGTTGGATGAGCTGATCGCCGAGGCCACCCGCAGCTGGGATGCGGTCCTGCTCGCTGACGAGCTGACCGCGCGGGGGGTCGCCGCGTCGGCCGTGCTGACGGCCGACGATCTGGTGCACTCCGACGCCCAGCTTGCGGCGCGCGGACATTGGGTGACGCTCGAGCATCCGGTGATGGGACCGAGCATCTACGACGGCATTCCGTACCGGTTGTCGCGCAACCCCGGACATCTGCGATCTCCCGCTCCGCTGCTCGGCGCGGACACCCGAGAGGTCTGCACCGAACTCCTCGGCGTTCCCAGAGGCAACTACGACGACCTGGTATCGGAAGGCGCAGTGGGCTGACATGAGCATCCGAAGGCGACCGCGAGTGAGGATCGCAGCGAGGCACGAGCGAGGACCGGAGCGAGCGGGAGTCGAGGCATGAGCACCCGAAGGCGACCGCGAGTGAGGATCGCAGCGAGGCACGAGCGAGGACCGGAGCGAGCGGGAGTCGAGGCATGAGCATCGAAACCGACCGCAAGGGACGCACCCTCGTCCTGCGGATGAACCGCCCGGAGGCGCTCAATGCGCTCGACGTCGAGTCGATGATCGCCTTGAATGCCGCCCTGCGTGAATTCCGCGACAACCCAGACCTTCTCGTCGCGGTGATCACCGGGGCGGGCGACCGCGCCTTCTGCACGGGTGCGGACCTCAAGCGCACGATGCCGTCCGACGCCGGGTTCGCCGAGAGCTACTTCGCGCCGTACGACGAGAGTGTGCAGTCCGGGCTCTACGTGCGGGCCATCACGATCAGCGAGCTGGGCATCACCAAGCCGCTCATCGCCGCGGTCAACGGACATGCGCTGGGCGGCGGCGCGGAGATCGCGCTGGACTGTGACATCCGGATCGCCAGCACCACAGCGACATTCGGGCTACCCGAGGCGCGATGGGCCAGCGTGCCTGCGGTCGGTGGGGTCTCGAAGCTACTACGCGCCGTGCCGCGGGCCGTCGCGATGCAGATGCTGCTGACCGGTGACCGCATCGACGCCACCGAGGCGCATCGGGTGGGTCTGGTGAGCGAGGTCGTCGCAGCGGACGAGCTGATGGCACGTGCACTGGAGATCGCCGACCGAATTGCCGCAAACGGGCCGTTGGCAATTCGCAGCATCAAGACGCTCGCGACCCGCACCGAGGACCTGCCGCTGAGCCGCTCGGTCGAACTCGAGCAGCTGCTGTGGGGAATCCTGCGCGACACTCACGACCGGGTCGAGGGGCGTACCGCGTTTGCGGAACGACGCCCGCCGGAATACCAAGGCCGATGAAACACCTCAACGAAAAGGACACGCCATGACCAATTCCTTTGCGCCGCCGACCGGCGGGGCCGTCGGTGCGGAGAACTTTCTGACCGACGGCGTCCGTGCGGTGTTGCGGGTGACACGGTGCCACAACTGCGCCGGCATGTGGTTTCCCCCGCGCGACCAGTGTTCGACGTGTGCGTCACGTGACGTCACCGAGGAGCTGACCTCGTCGTCGGGTATCGCCTACGCATCAAGCGTCGTGCGGATCGGGCCGCCGCGGTTCCAGGCGCCATACGTGCTGGCGTACGTCGACATCGACGGGGTTCGGGTGCTCGCACATGTGGACTCCAGCGAGGCGCTGCCTCCGGGAACCCCAGTCGAGTTGCGACTGGCCACCATCGGCGCCGACGAGGACGGTCCCGTGCTGTCCTACGCCGTCGCGCCCATCATGAAAGGAGAGGCTCGATGAGCAGAGATGTGTTCATTGCAGGCGCGGCGATCCAGCCGTTCGGCAAGCATCGCGGCACCGCAACCGAGGAACTCGGCTACCTCGCGGTCAGCCGGCTGATGGCAACGGCTGGCCTCGAAGCCGGTCTGGTGGACATCGGCTTCGGCGGTTCGGTGTACGGCGGCTCGTTGCTCGCCCAGCGGGTGCTGCAGCGTGTCGGCATTTCGGGTCAGCCCGTCTTCACTGTCGAAAATGCCTGTGCCAGTGGTGCTTCAGCTGTCAACCTGGCCTGGCAGGCGGTGGCGTCGGGCTCGGTTGACTGCGCGATTGCCTTCGGAGCGGAGAACCTGTCGTCGTTCGGCGGCGGAACCCTGCCGCTGACGACCAACGACATCGAGATCGCCCAGGGCATGGTGATGCCGGCCGCCTACGCGATGCGAGCCCAGCGCTACCTCCATGACTGGGGCGCAGACGTGGAAAGCCTCACCAATGTGTCGGTCAAGAACCGTCGCAACGGCGCCGACAACCCGCGGGCGCATTTCCAGAAGGAAGTCACATCGGAGGATGTCGAGAACTCACGCCCAGTCGCGGATCCGTTGCGTCTCTTGCACTGCTGCCCCAACAGCGACGGGGCGGCCGCCATTGTGCTGTGTTCGGAGCAGGTGGCCGCACGGCTCCCCGGCCCGCCCGTTCGCGTCGCGGCGAGCGTGGTCCGGTCTGGACGATTCTCGACGGGCTATCGCGACACGACGTGGCCCGAGATCACCGAGCGGGCGGCGGGCGCGGCCTATGCGCAGTCGGGTTTCGGTCCCGACGATCTCGATCTGGTCGAACTCCATGACGCGTTTGCCATCGCCGAGCTGTTGCATGCCGAGGCGCTGGGCATCGCCGATCGTGGCAAGGCGCACGCCGCCGTTGCCAACGGAGAGTTCGATCGTGACGGACGCGTAGCTGTCAGCCCCAGCGGGGGGCTGTTGTCCCGAGGCCATCCGGTCGGAGCAACCGGCGTCGCGCAGATCTGCGAGTCGTATTGGCAGCTCACGAAACAGGCTGGGGCACTGCAGGTTTCCGATGCCCGGATTGCCCTCACCCACGTGACGGGCGGCGGCATCTTCGGTGTCGACAACGGTGCCTGCGCGGTTCACATCCTCAGCAACCGGTAGGAGAAGACGATGATGAACGAGCTCGCATACGTACTGTCACATGGCGACGAAGCAGTGACCGACGCGGTGGTGCGGACACTGGAACGGGACGGCTGGACGGTGGTGCAGAGCAGCGCCGACCCTTACCAAGCCGTCAATGGTGTCGTCTACATCCCGGGGCTTTTGGAGGACAACGCCGTTGCGCATGTCGATCCCGCGACGGCGCTGCTGGACCTCGTGGAGTCGCTACGTTCGCGGTTTCCGTCGGCGACGGATGGCGGCGCCCGGGTGGCGGCGGTCGGCAGTCGCGACTGGCTTGGCTGGCCGAGCCGCCCACGTGCGGCTGCCGAGGCGGCCGCACTGGTGGCGATGGTGCGAAGCCTTGCGCTCGCGCACGGCCAGGCCGGCATCACGGTCAACAGTGTGATCGGGATTCCGCCCGACGCCGCCTCGCGGCGCGATGCGGGACCAGCGCCCGGCACCCACCTGCTCGAGCCGGTGGCTCTGACTGGCGCGCCGGTGACGCCGGACGATATCGCCGCTGCCGTCGCGTTCTTCCTGGATCGCCGAAGTGGCTACATCACCGGCCAGACCCTGCACTGCTGCGGGGGAGCCAGCCTGCTGTCGAGTTTGTCTGTGTGACAAAGGAGTTGAATCATGATGTTTAAAGGACAAGTCGCAGTCGTCACCGGAGCGGCGAGTGGCATCGGTCTGGCGATCGCCCGCGAGCTGGCGGCGCACGGCGGTTCGGTGGCGGTTGCCGACATCGCCGGGGATGCGGCCGACGCCGCCGCCGCGTCGATCGTCGAGGATGGCGGCAGGGCCGTCGGTGTCGCCGCCGACGTGACGTCGAGGCCAGCGGTCGAGGCGCTGTTCGGCAGGGTGGAGGCGGGGCTCGGTGCCGTTGACATTCTGGTCAACAACGCCGGCATCAGCATCGACCGCGGGGTCCGCCGGATCACCGATGAGGATTGGCACCGGACCATCGCGGTGAATCAGACGGGTGTGTTCCTGTGTTCTCAGGCGGCGGCGAGCAGCATGATCCCGAGGCGCACCGGTCGCATCATCAACATCGCGTCGCGGGCGTGGCTCGGCTGGTTCGGCCAGCTCTCGTACGCATCCTCGAAGGGCGGTGTGGTGTCGGCTACCCGCGCGCTCGCGATCGAACTCGCCAAGTACCGCATCACCGTGAACTGCCTGGCGCCCGGGTTGATCGATACGCCGCTGTTGCGGGCCGAGCCACCCGAAGTGATGGAGCGGCTGTTGAAGGCGCAGCCGATGGGGACGCTTGGCTCCCCGGCCGACGTCGCGCACGCAGCGCGCTTCCTCGCAGGCCCGACGGCACGGGCCGTCACCGGTCAGGTGCTGTACATCTGTGGCGGGAAGAGCCTCTACGCCCAGCCCGCAAGTTGACTACCTGCGCTGGGCGGCCGCCAGTCGCCGGGCGAACTCGGGTGAGGTGATCGAGACGGCCTGAGGGCCCAGTTCGGTGTCGACCGCCATCCGGTGCTGCTCGGTGTCGACGACGCCGGGGTTGACGGTCGCGCGCATAGAGGCCTTCGTCGCGATCACCACGTCGCGGGGTGCGGCGGCCGGTCCGCCGGCCAGTGCCCTTGCCGCAGCGACGGGATCGTCGGCGACCTCGAGGGCCAGCCCGTAGCGCACCGCAGCCTCGGCGTCGAAGCGCATCCCGAAAAGCAATGAGGCGCGGGCCACCTGCGGACCGACGGCGCGCTGCAGCATCCACGTCGCGCCGCCGCCGGGATGGATGCCGAGCTTCTGGAATCGCGGGTCGAAGAGCGCCGCCGGGCCCGCGATCCGCACATCGGCCGCGAGCGCCAAGTTGAGCCCGGCGCCCACCGCCGCACCGTTGACCGCGGCGATCGTGGGCAGCGCGCAATTTGCCACGGCGAGAAAGCCGTCGTAGATGCCGCGTAGACCATCTTCTGTCGCGGCGCCCAGCGCGGTGAGGTCGGCACCGGCGCAGAACGCCTTGCCTGCCCCGGTGACGATGAGCGCGTGCACATCTGGGTCCGCTTCCGCAGCATCGACGGCCGCGCGCAAGGCGGCCGATATTTCCGCGGTTACGGCGTTGCGGCGCTCGGGATCATTGACGGTGATGAGGGCGACGCGGTCCTCGACTTGGACCAGTACCGGATCGGACACGGCCTCAGCCTAGTGACCGAAGGAGCCGACGGCGTCCGTGTCCGAAGGGCAGCGCCCGGCGTCGATGCCGGCGACGGTGGAACCGACGCTAACGGGGCACACTCTCGCGGATGTGACCCCGCCGCGTTCAGATCTGTTGGCGCTGAGCCCCTCAGCCTGCCGGTGGAGGAGGCGGCAGCGGAGCTGCACCCGGCGCCGTAAGTGGCGCAGGTGCGTCAGGAGGCGGCGCCGGGTCGGGCTGGAATTGAACCAGCCCCGGGGGGATGTTCGTTCCCGGCGGCGGCGCGGTACCCGGCAGCGCCTCACCAAGCTGTTCCTGAGGCATCTGGCCCAGCAGCCCGCCCTTGAGCATCCCGGCCCGGTACATGTCGATGTAGCGGCCCAACCACTCCCTGCGGCTGACGTCGGCATTCTCGTCGCCCGGAGCGACGTCGAACTGCTCGCACTTGCCGGGTGCCGAGGGCACCAAGCACTGCTGCACCCCGTAGGCATTGTTGAACGGATTGAGGTTAGGGATCACGCCCGGATCCGGGCCCGGTGCCGAGGGAACGGCGTTCTGGCCCAGAACGGAGGTTCGGTCGAGGCCGATAACAGGAGGCGCTCCGAGCGCGCCCGGCTCACCCGGCTGTCCGTTCTGAGCCAGTACCCCGAGCCCGCCGGGCCCCAGCGGCGTGCCGAACCCGGGGAGCGGGGGACCGGGCGGGGGTGGTGGAGCCGCAGGATCCGCGGGGACCGGCACAGGATCCGGCGGCGGAGGGTCAGCAGCGGCGGTCGCCGCAAGGGCGACCGCCGTTCCGACGGCGAGCAAACCGGCTGCCGCGATATTCGCGGCCTTCTCTCTCTTTCGGCGCAGATCCATGCCTGGCGTCAGACGGCCTTGGTGACGCCGTAGTACGCGACCACGTCGTCGGTATCGGTGGTCGAACTCGTCAGCGTCGCATAAGACCGGAGGAACGACTGGCCGACGCAGCCGTCGACCTTGA
>DASQCE010000306.1:0-3523 GCA_035634855.1 Mycobacterium sp. | reverse complement strand
GCTGGATGCGGGTACGTCGTCGCGCAGGGCATCGAGGCCGGCGGACATGTGCGCGGCATCCAGCAGCTCGACCAGGTGTTGGCGGAAACCCTGTCTCTGGTCGACGTGCCGGTGATCGCTTCGGGTGGCATCGGTTCCGCGGCCCGCGCCGCACAGCTGCTAGACGCGGGCGCGGCGGCGGTGCGCTGTGGTACCCGGTTCGTCACGGCAGCCGAGGCGGATGCCCACCCCGCTTATGTGCAGGCACTGATCGCGGCCGGCGCCCCGGACGCCGTGTTGACGGAAGCGTTCGGCACTGGCTGGCGCGACGCTCCTCACCGCGTCCTCCGATCCTCCCTGGACGCTGCCAAGGCCTTCACCGGAGACGTGGTTGCCACCGTCGGCACGCGCAGCCTCCCCCCGTCGATCCGCCGATGTGAACGGATACTCGCCGACGCGCGAAGCGAGGTCGTCGGGGTACGCATGCTCGGCCAACTGGCGGTTCTCGTCGCGATGCGAGGCGACCGCGACCGCGCCTACGAACTCCTCGACCGCCTGCACGAGATCGCGCTCGAACACGGCGTCGCCCCGCTAAACGCAATCCGCGGCTGTGGTACTACGGACGGATCGCAAACAACGAAGGTGACTGGCAAGCAGCCATCATGGCGTGGCGGAACCACCTCGATGACGAACTTCGGGCCGGCCATCGAGGCGGAGCCTCAACCAGCTTCGCTTACCTCGCCCACGCACTCGCCCACGTCGATCAGTTGGACGAGGCCGAGCGACGGGTCGCGCCCCAGCGTAGCGCGCGGGCGGTCGCGTTCCCAACAGCCTTCCCCCATTGGCTTTTGCGCCGTCGTCCAGGCTGTACGCAGCCACGGGCGGAGCCGACGACGCATTGAAGGGGTTCTGCAGGAACAGGCGCCCGACCGTGAACTGCCGGGGAATCGCCCTGGCACCACGTGGCCACTCTCGCACGCCCTAGATCTGGAGGCTAGGGCGCTATGTTCTGGTTGAAGTGAAAGAGGTTTCCGGGATCGTATGTCCGCTTGACGTCGACCAGGCGATCGTAGTTCTGGCGGTAGTTGTCCTGAATCCGCTCGTAGTCGTCGTCCTGCATGAAGTTGATGTAACCGCCGGGCTCAGAGTACGGAGCCAGCGCCTCGTTATAGGAGCGCAGCCACGCGATCCGATCCGCGTCGTTGGCCGGATCGGTCCATCCGGCCAGCATCACCATGCCGTAGGTGGCGTCGCGGTATGCGAAGGCCGTGTCGTTTGGCGCGACGCGATGGCAGGCGCCGTTGATCGGATACAGGTGCATGGTGCAGGTCACCTCGGGAACCTGCGATCCGTGTTCGACGTGGGCCGCGATCGCTGCATCGGGCAACTCCTTGACGAACGATCCCTTCCAGTAGGCGCGAAGACCCTTTGGGTAGAGAGCGTCGAACGCGCCGTTCAGCGCCGGGTAGGGCAGTTGGGCGGTGCCGTCGGCGACGATCGGGGCGACATCACGGAACGGCTGCAGCACCCGCTCCGCCTGATCAATCGACCCGGCCCAGTGCACCACCACCAGGAACAAGGTGTCACCATGTCGGTCCTCCGGGATGAACGGCAACGGCGGTGCGATCTGGAATCCCGGGAACCCGCCAAACTCCTCCGGAGCATCACGAATGAACTCGTCGAACATCCGAAGCACCGTCGCCGCATCCTCCAGGTTGTAAAGCAACGGCCCGGCATAGACCTGGTCGACCTCGTGCAGCCGATACTCGAAGGAGGTGACGACACCGAAGTTCCCACCGCCACCGCGCAGCGCCCAGAACAGATCCTCGTTCTCGCGCTCGCTCGCCGTGCGCAGCTCCCCGTCAGCAGTAACGACGTCGGCTGAGATCAGATTGTCGATCGACAGGCCGGCGCCGCGCGTGAGATAGCCGATCCCTCCGCCCAGGGTGAGGCCGGCGATACCAGTCGTTGAGATAATCCCGCCCGTGGTTGCCAAGCCGAATGCATGCGTCGCATAGTTGAAGTCGCCCCATGTCGCACCGGCGTCCGCGCGGGCAGTCTTCGCTCTCGGATCAACGCGCACCGTCCGCATCTCTCCCATGTCGATCACCAGGCCACCGTCATTCGTTCCGAACCCCGGCCCGCTATGCCCACCGCCCCGCACCGACAGATCCAGCCCATACTCACCGGCGAACCTAACCGCCGCCATAACGTCGCCCACCTGCTCCGCCCGCAGCACCGCTAGCGGGCGCCTGTCAAACATGCCGTTATGCACGGCCCGCGCCGCGTCGTAGCCCTCATCCTCAGCCATTACCACGCGCCCGCGCACCTGCTCGCCGAGGCCTCGAACAGCCTCTCCAACACCGTGTTCCATCGCGATATCTGCCATTGCGGGCCCCCTGAGCTCGACGACGATGAACCCGCGATACTGCCACTTCGTTGCAGATGCGTCAAGCGCACCCGACCATGCCGATCGTCGGCGACCAAGAAATGGTTGAGCGGATCTCCGCCGTCGCTACACGACGGCTGGGCGACCGACGACTGGGAGACCTACAGTCTTGCAGCAGACCGCACTAAAGGCCTTCAGCGCTAGGAGTTGTGCGAAAGGAGGAACAGGACAGGTTGTCTCAACTCGGCCGAGCTGGTGTCTCGTGGACCAGGCGCGCTTTCACAGCTACGATCTGGCCATGAGCGAGCCTACCGAAGCGGCCGACAACGTCGAGCAGATTGTGCCCGGCGTCTGGCACTGGTCGATCCACAACTCGAACATCGGCGGCAACGTGTCTGCCAGCCATGCCGTCGGTGGCGAGGACGGTGGTGTCTGGATTGACCCGGTACGTGTCGATGACTCCGACAGCCTGCCCCGTCCGCAGGCGATCGTGCTCACCAGCCGCGGCCATCAGCGCGCTGCCTGGCGTTACCGACGCGAGTTCGGCGTGCCCGTTCACGCCCCGCGCGGCGGCGATGGCTACGACGAGGAGCCGGACTCACTTTACGGCGAGGGCGACTCTCTGCCAGAGGGGTTGGTGGCCATCCCGACGCCCGGATTTGGTGACGCCAAGTTCGCCCTGCATCGCGCCGCCCAGGGCGAGACGCCATCGCTGATGATCGTCGGCGACCTGGTGATGCGCAAGGAGGACGGTTCGCTGACAACGATCCCACCGCAGTTCCAGTCCGATCCGGCGGCCGCCCGCAACAGCCTAGAGCGAGTGGCCAGCGAAACGTTCGATCTGCTCCTGATCGGGCACGCACCGCCGGTCAGCGGCAACCCGCGGGGCCAGCTGCAGAGCCTGCTAGCGGACGCTTAGCACCAGGCGCGGAGAGCCGCGTCATCGAGGCACTCTCGCCGCCCCCCGTGCAGCACGACGCGGCGATGGGCGACTGCATGGAAGGATCGAGCTGTGGGCGGGGATGGCGGTCAGAGGTCGATGGCACTTGTGTGGCTGTTGGGTTGATCCGATAGTGAGGTGATGGCGTCTGAATCCTCGAAAACCCTGCAGGGACACCGCCTTGTGGCGGGCCAAATCGAAGATGTTGATTGTCC
>DASQCE010000305.1:0-2664 GCA_035634855.1 Mycobacterium sp. | reverse complement strand
AGTGGCGGGCGGTTCGGAGTCCATGAGCCGCGGCGCCTACCTCGCCGAGAATCACCGCTGGGGTCAGCGGATGGGTAGCAGCGAGCTTGTCGATACGGTAACCGGTGGGCTGACGGATCCGTTCGACGACTACCCGATGGGCGTTACCGCCGAGAATGTGGCAGAGAAGTGGGGTATCTCCCGAGAAGAACAGGATGCGCTGGCTGTCGAAAGCCATCGCCGCGCCGCTCAGGCCGCCGCCAGCGGGTATTTCAAGGAACAGATACTCCCGGTGGAGGTCAAATCCCGAAAGGGCACCACGGTCGTCGACCACGACGAACACATCCGAACGGACGCCGACCTCGAGTCGATGGCCAAACTTCGTCCGGTTTTCAAGAAGGACGGCAGCGTGACCGCTGGCAACTCCTCCTCGATGAACGACGCAGCGTCGGCGGTGGTGTTGATGGACCGGGCCGTTGCGGAGGATCGCGGGTTGTCGCCGATGGCCCGGTTGGTCGGCTATAGCTACGCAGGGGTCGAGCCGAAATACATGGGGATAGGGCCTGTTCCGGCCGTTAAGTCGTTGCTGGAGCAAACCGGATTGACAGTCGATGACCTCGATGTGATCGAGTTGAACGAGGCGTTCGCCGCTCAGGCGATCGCGGTCGTGCGTGACCTTGGCCTGTCGGAGGACAAGACCAACCCCAATGGCAGCGGCATCTCGATCGGACACCCGATCAGCGCGACCGGCTCCATTCTGACCGTGAAGGCGCTCTATGAACTCGAACGCACATCCGGCCGGTATGCGCTGGTGACCATGTGTATCGGCGGCGGACAAGGCATTGCCGCGATTTTCGAGCGCCTCTGAAACGCCGTCGCGAAACCGACTGTCCACCAGTTCGACTCGCGCAACGGCGATCCCAGGCGATGCTGAGGAGGTGACGAAGGTGGCCGAGCGCCATCAGGTGCTGGTGGTCGGCGGCGGTTTCGGAGGGCTCAGCGTGACCAAGGCGCTGGCCCACGCCGAGGTTGACGTCACGATCGTCGACCGCACCAACCATCACCTGTTTCAGCCACTGCTCTATCAGGTCGCCACCGGGATCCTGTCGGAGGGCGTGATCGCTCCGCCGCTGCGCGGCGTCATCAAGAATCAGGCCAACGCCCGCACTGTGCTGGCCGAAGTGACGCGGTTCGATCTTGACACCAAAACAGTGCATGGCGTTTCACCCGATGGCCGCCCGTTGCAGCGCCGCTACGACACGCTGGTCGTCGCGGGCGGCGCCACGCACGCCTACTTCGGGCACGACGAGTGGGCCGCGTTCGCCCCCGGCATGAAGACACTCGAGGATGCCCGGCGGCTGCGCAGCCGCATCCTGTCGGCGTTTGAGATGGCCGAGACAGTTGCCGATCCCGAGCAGCGAGCAGCATTCCTCACGTTCGTCGTTATCGGCGCGGGGCCGACCGGGGTGGAGCTGGCCGGGCAGCTCGCCGAGTTGGCGAAAATGGTTCTGCCACGCGAGTTTCGCTGGGTCGACATCGGCGCGGAGACCCGGGTGGTGCTTGTCGAAGCCGCTTCGACGGTGCTCGGACCGTTCGACCCGAAGCTGCAACGCTACACCCAGCGGCGGCTGACGAAGATGGGTGTCGAGGTGCGGGTGAACACCGCGGCGACCGCGATGTCCGACGACAGCATCACCGTGAAAGGCCAGGAGGGCCTGGAGCGGATCGCGGCACGCACCAAGATCTGGGCCGCCGGGGTGCAGGCCTCGCCGCTGGCGAAGATGCTGGCGGACGCCACAGGCGCGCAGACCGACCGCGCGGGGCGGGTTGCGGTGCGGCCGGACTGCACACTGCCCGGGCATCCGGAGGTGTTCGCGATCGGCGACATGGTGTCACTCAACGGCTTGCCGGGCGTGGCGCAGCCCGCGATGCAGGAAGGCAAGTACGTCGGGAAGGTCATCCGGGCCAGGTTGAAGGGCAACTGCACCATCGCGCCGTTCACGTACTTCGACAAGGGCAGTATGGCGACCATCGGCCGCAACGCCGCGGTGGCAGACGCCTTCGGGATGAAGTTCACCGGCCCCGTCGGATACTTGATGTGGGGCTTCATCCACGTGCTGTACCTGATCGGCTGGAGCAACCGGATCATCACGTTGTACAGCTGGCTGCGGGCGCTGAGTTTCACCCATCACCGTGGTGAACGGATCATCACGGTCGAACAGGCCCACGACGAACTCACCCGAGCCGCGACGCGCCGGGACCGCGACGAGTTCAACCGCCTGCTGTCCAAGCGGGCGTGACCGCATCAGATGAAGGAACACAGCATGGCGCAGACAATCCAATCGGTGGCAGTCCTCGGGGGTGGATTCATGGGTGCCGGCATCGCCGACTCCGCTTCCCTTGCTGGTCTTCCCGTCCTGATACGCGAACTCCCCGAATACCTCGCCGCGGCGCGCACCAGATTGGAGAAATCCATGGACAGCGCGGTGAAACGGGGAAAGCTCGACACCGACAAGCGCAATGCGGCACTGAACAGGGTCGCCTTCTCCAGCGAGTTGAAAGATGTCGCAGGCAGCGACCTGGTCATCGAGGCGGTGCCGGAGAATCTTGCGCTCAAGCTCTCGATCATGAAGGAGCTCAACGAGATCGTCAGCGAGGACACGATCCTGGCCTCCAACACTTCGT
>DASQCE010000304.1:0-8956 GCA_035634855.1 Mycobacterium sp. | reverse complement strand
AGGGGTCGAAAACCTCAATGGTGTCCGCCGACGCCGACGCTCTCCAGCAGCCGTCGATGAAATTGCCCGCGATCTGGACGGCGAAAACGCGCGCATAGGCGCGCTGCTCGGTGGCGGTCATGGGGGTGGTGTTCACGATCGTGTCCTCTATCTGATGTGGTTCGTGCTCGGTTTCGGGAGGTGTGGGGCAACGGTTTGTGCTAGGCGGGGCGGTAAGTGCGGGCGTAGTCCAACGCACCCTGGAAAACATCGTCCGAGAGCTCGTCGGCGGCCGCGTCGATCGCGGCGGGCATGCGCCGCTGCCCGGGATAGCCGATCAACTCGCGCACCTGCGGGATCATGTAGTAGGTGCCGGCAACGAAGGTCGCCACCACGTCGAAAGTGGCGCGATCATCACCGTGCAACCTCCGCACCGCCGCGGGCAGGTCGGCGGTGCCTGCCAATACACGCAGCGCCCGCGCCAACGACGGCACGAGGTCGGCGCGCGCCAGGCACGCCCGGTCGAGCCATGTGCCGGCCGGGTCGGCGTCGCGTAGCGCCGGCATGGTCCTGGTGGCCGGGATCAGCACATCGGCGACGTCGTGCAGCACGTTCCGGTCGGCTTGGGCAAGTGTGCTCATTGCGAAATCTCCTGCCAGCGCGCATTGGCGACGAGGTACTCGGCGGTGCGCAGCGCCATGGCCGTGATCGTGGCGGTGGGGTTCACGGCTCCGGAGGTGGGCATGGTGCTGCCATCGACGATGGCCAGGTTCGGCACGTCGTGAGCCAGTCCCCATTCGTCGACGACTGAGGTGGCCGGGTCGGAGCCCATCTTGGCCGTGCCCAGCAGATGGCCCGGTTGGTCGGGCCACAGGTCGGTGCGCACCGTCTTGATGGCACCGGCAGCCAGGTGAGCTTCTTCCACCCGGTCGAGGTTGAAGCTCATCAGCCGGCGGGTGTTTTCCGAGATGCGGTAGTGGATGCGCGGCGCGGGTATGCCATCGGAGTCAGTGAGGGTGTCGTCGAGAGTGACGGCATTGGTGTCCTCGGGCATGTCCTGAGAGTTGATCCCCCATTGCAGGCTGCGGCCCAGGGTTTCGTTGATCCGGTCGTGGACGGCGGGGCCCCAGCGGTCGTCGAAGCCTGCCCGGTCGTGCAGCGACAACGCGCGCAGCGGGCCGCCGGTTGGCATGACCTGCCATTTGGCGCCGCCGACGAAGCCGCGCGAGGTGTCGGTTTCGTAGAACTCCAGCGAGTGGATGGATTGTCCGGCCGGCCCGAGCCAGCTGTCGAGTGGCTCGTCGTAGATTCCGGTGACCTCACCGTTGGGGTGCAGCATCAGGCGCTTTCCGACTAGACCGGAGGAATTCGCAAGTCCGTCGGAGGCATCGGCGTGTGCGGACAGAAGCAGCAGCCGCGCAGTGCCAATTCCATTGGCCGCCAACACGACAACGCGGGCTCTCTGTCGGCGTTCGACGCCGTCGGCGTCGAAGTAGATGGCGCCGGCGGCGCGCCCGTGCGTGTCGGTGGTGACCTTGCGGACCCTGCACCGTGTCTTCAATTGCGCACCGTGCCGGATCGCAGAAGGCCAATGGGTGATGTCGAAGGACGCTTTGGCTCCCTCGGGACAACCGGTTTCGCAGGTGCCGATTCGGGCGCAGCGGGTCAGTTCGCCCACGCGCTGGGATGCGATCGCGTTGGGAGCAGGCCACCAATGCCAACCCAATTTGTTCATTCCGGTCGCCGCGCGGCGACCGACTTTGCCGATCGGGTGTGGGGGCAGCGGTGGGACCATGCCCGGCGGGTACATCGGATCGCCTTCGACACCGGACACACCGATCGCGCGATCGATCTTGTCGTAGTAGGGGGCCAGGTCGTCGTAGCTCAGCGGCCAGTCGTCGCCGACACCGTCGAGCGAATACATGCGAAAGTCGGACGGCAGCAGTCGCATCCATTGCGCGCCGTAGAGCAAGGAGCTTCCGCCGACGCCGCCGATCATCAGTGGATGCAGATCGCTGTCGTCGACCGCTAGCGGGTAATCCTCCCGCGACTTCCGGATATTGGGCTCTGCGCTCCACTTTTGCTGGGAGAGCAATTCCCATTCCTGTTTGTCGCCGGGGAACTCGTTGTTGTTGAACCACCGACCCTGTTCCAGGCAAACCACTGAGAAGCCGTTACGCGCCATCTCGTTCGCCACGACCGCGCCGGACGGGCCGGCACCGATGATCAGTACGTCGACAGTTTCGGTAGCGGTGGATGGTTTCGCGGTACTCATCTGACAACCCTTTTCCGGAGAGTGCCGATTGCTGCGATGCCGGTGGCGGCGACCTGTCCGATACTGCAGCAGAGGCTCAAATGGCCTTTAAAGGATATCTGAACTGACCTTTCGGGGCAACTAGTGGTTGGTGCATCCTGCGACGTTTACGCGATCGTCGCGACCATGCCACACACCGGCTTGTTCTGCGGATGCGGTGTGACGGGCGGATCAGGGACTGGTGTAGAGCGCGGCACCCAGTCCGCCGTCGACGACGATAGCGGCCCCGTTGACAAACGATGCGTCGTCGGAAACGAGGAATCGCACCACATGCGCAACCTCGGCGGGATCGGCGATGCGTTCGACCGGATAGAACGAACTGATCTCGCGGCGCGCTTCCTCAGGGTCCTCGTGGGCAGCGAAATAATGCTGCACCATCGGAGTATCCATGTCTCCGGGCAGCACCGCGTTGGCGCGGATTCCGGCACGTGCCAGTGGCCGGGTCACCGCGATGCTGCGCGTCAGGCCGAGCACAGCGTGCTTGCTCGTGGTGTAGGCGGTGAGCATCGGATCCGCGCAGATCGACAGCACCGAGGCAACATTGACGATGCTGCCGCCGCGCCCGAGCCGCAGCATCGCGGCCGCGCCGTGTTTGCAGACCCAGAACGGTCCTCGGACATTCGTGGCCTCGATCGTCTCCCAGTCCTCGTTGGTGGTGTCCAAGAAGTCGCGTTCAATCTGCTTGCCGGCGTTGTTCACGATGTAATCAACGCCACCAAAGCACTTTTCGACCTCGGCGATCGCGACGACGACGCCAGCCTCGTCGGTGACGTCGGCCTGCAGCACCTGCACAGAACCGGGCAGCCCGACAGCCAAGGCTGCCGTCTCGCGCAGTCCTTCGTCATTGCGACTGAGGGCTATGACGTTGGCCCCGTCCGCGGCCAGGTCGAGCACAATTGCGCGGCCCAGACCGCCGGAAGCTCCCGTCACCAGTCCCGATTTGTCGGTGCACTTGCTCATTTCCATCCTCAATCTGTGGTTGGGCTCAGCGTCGGTTGCCGTCGTGGCCACAACGCGGCGTTGACGGCACCTAGGTCCGGGTCGGGTGTATCGGCAGGCACACGTGCGCAGGATCGCTTCGATGACATCGGCGTTCCGCAGTTCTCGGGTCGGTGTATTCAGCGGGTCGGCGCTGTGCGCCGAGCGAGGATCTGCAGTGTTCCCTCCGACTCGGTGGCGCAGACGGCGACGATGTCGCCGCTGGCCAGACCGGCGCAGCTGTTGGCAGTGGCGACGACGACGGGACAGTGGACGCCGTAGAGTTCGCGGCTGACCACCGCGCCGGCGCATAGCACGTGGTCCGCGGCCGCGAGCACGACAGCCGCGGGACCGTTTCCGGTCGCCCAGGCCTGAGCGAAGACCTGCGCGTTGGTGCCCGAACCGCGGGATTCGGGCATGACCAACACCCGTCCCGCCACCGAGCTGCCGCGCTGGGGGTGTCGGTGATGGACGATCGTGCCGGTGCCGGGATCGAGCCCTCCCCAGGCGTTGAGCGGTTCACTGAGCGTGAGCACGACGCCTTCGGCGGTGCCCGAGAGCAGGACGCGGACCGTGTTCAACGGCTCAGAACCCGTCATGGTCGATCACCGTGCCTGCGATCGCGGATTCGACACACACTTCGAGGTCGGCGAACAGGACATCGACGCCGATGTTGTGGGGTGCATACCAGGCCCACTTGGCGGAGTTGGTGAGGACCAGCCCGTCGGTCTGCGGCAGGATCGGCGTGTTGTAAGTGCAGGTATCGGTGACAATTCTCACGCCTGCGGCTTCCAAGATCTCGGTGATGCCCTGCTTTTGGACCTCGTCGTACACCCAGCGGCCGGCGTTGACGTAGAGCGGCGTCCTCGGTTGGACGCGTCGGCCGTTCAGCAGCTTCGTCAGATGGTGGAACTCCGAAATCGAGAAGTGGGGCGTGCCAATGCAGACGGCCGCCAGCTGTCCGTCCCTCCGGGTGCTGAGCTCAGACCATGCCCGACGCAGGTCGGCGGGCGTAACCGTGATGGTCTGCTCGGGGGCCCGGCCACCGAACACTTGGTCTGCATCGGCCGCCTCGGGTGTGACGCCGAGGACATGAAAGAGCGCGACGGCTCCCGTCGAGGCGGTCGCCGCACCGAAGGCTTTGAGCTGGTCTTCGGTTGCCGTCGTGATGCCACGCAGTACGGGCACGCGGCCGCCGCACCACTGGCCGACCAGGTGGCCGAGCAGCGGGAAGAACGCGTCGCGGGCCATCACCGAAGCGGGTAACGCCGTGACGTCGATGAGTATTTGCCCGCGGCGTCCTTCGTCGGTGTGCAGGCCGGCGAACGGGGCACGACCCACGATCGCGGCGGCAATGTCGACGAAGTCGCCGTAGCGCTGGGTGCGCGCGCCCAGAACACTGTTGGCGAACACGATGGCGTTCGATTCGCCCCATGCGATGTGTTGGCCGAGGGTGGGGCGATTGGCGAGGAGATACGGAGCGCAGGTCCACGTCGGCGTGCAACCAAGCTGTGCGTAGAGGTCCATCAGGGTTCGGGCCTTGGTCGCCAACTCCTCGGGGCCATTCCAGTACTGCGGGTGCCGCAGGTCCACGGACCCGACGTTCAGCGTGGTAGGCACCGACACTCGGGCGCTCCCGTCGACGAGTGCCCGGACGAAGTCGATCGACACCGAGCCGACGTACAGGCAGCCATCCACGTGAGCGCTGTGCACATCGACCAGCGTCGGCGCGTCCATGGATTTCGCGACGGCCACCAGGACCCGCATGGCCAGTTGGGCGCCAGGACCGTGCTCGCCGTTCAGGTAGGCCCAGTCTGCTTCGCTGAGCGTCGTCGATGCCGACATCTGCTGAGACCTCCGTCCGCCGGGTTCCACACGAACGACACAAAGGCTAGCGATATTGTCCTTTTATGGCCAGTCTTATCGTGTTTCTCGAAACTGGAGTGGTCGTGACCGTGGAGCGAGCGCGCGGCGCCGCAAAACCGACCGTTAACGGTGACCCGAATTATCATTTGAGTGCGCCGAACCCGAAGGAGTGACCGAATGCGGGACTTCAGCCCAGTTCGCACACGGAGCGTCGCCAGTGACGTGGTGGGCCAGATCGTCGAACGACTCCGTTCCGGGGAACTAAAGGTCGGCGATGTGCTGCCCGGGGAACGAGTACTGGCTGCTCAGATGGACGTATCCCGCCCAACGGTCGGTGGCGCAATGGCACGGCTGGCCGATGCCGGGATTCTGCGGCGCCGGCCCGGACGGCAGGGCAACGCCGAAATCATCTCGATCTGGGTTCCTGACCAACTCATCGAAAGGGCCGCCGCAGTCGGCGAATTGGAGGCCGACGACATTTTCCGGGTGCTGGAGGCGCGCAAAGCGCTCGAGCCGCGCATCGCCCAATTTGCGGCGTTTCGGGCGACCGACGAGGACTTCGCCGAGTTGCAGGGTTCTATCGATCTTCTTGCTGCCCACGGCGATGACATCAATTGCTGTGAGCAAGCCGAGCTGCTGTTTCACCGGATCATGTGGCGGACCGCCCGCAACAGCTCACTCCAAGCCATGATGCTCGGGCTTGAGACGGAACTCGCCCCGATCCACGACATGATGTTGCGCACGCCCGAGGACTACGCCGCAGGCATCGAACTGCACACCGCTACACTGTCAGCCCTCAAGCGTGGCGACCCCGCCGAGATCGAGAACGAGATGTACCGGCATCTGGGACATTTCGAAGGGATTGTCGCCGACGTGCTGCAACGGACCCCGCACCGGCGGACACCGCCGTTCCTGCTGGCCGGCGCCCCCTGACCCGCCCAGCCGACGCACCAGACCGGCACGGCCTGCTCGTCGGTTTGTGGCTACCTACCCGGATTTGGCGTACGCGGACTGCGAGCTGCTTAGCGTCCGTGGCCTGGACGCGGTCACGAGGAGCGTCCTGAGCCGTAGACGTCGGCGTAGATCCGCTCGATGTCGTCGTGGCTGGGTAGGACTGGATTGTTCGCCGGGGAACCCGATGCAATCGCTTGCTGTGCCATGAGCGGCGTCAGCCGGGTCCAGGTGTCGTGGTCTATGCCGTAGCTCTTCGGAGTCGGAACCTCGAGATCGTCGCACAACTCGGCGAGAGCGTCGACAATTCGCCCAGCGGCGATTTCATCGCTGGTGGTCGGATCGGCGACCCCGTAGGCACGAGCGCATTCGGCGTAGCGCTGCACCGCGCCGGAGACCGAGAACGCCGTCACGGCGGGAAACAGCATCGCGTTTGACAGGCCGTGTGCGACGTGAAAGTGCGCACCGATCGGTCGGCTCATGCCGTGCACCAGCGTCACGCTGGAGTTGGAGAACGCCATCCCGGCCTGCGTGGCGGCCGCCATCATCGCCTCGCGCGCCACGTGATCGTTTCCGTCGTGGTAGACCCGGCGGAGGTTAGCGGAGATCAGGCCGATCGCCGACAGAGACATGGCGTCGCTGATCGGGTTGGCCTTGCGGCTCACAAAGGCTTCCACCGCGTGCGCAAGCGCGTCGACGCCGGTATCCGCGGTGAGCCTGGCCGGCATCGAGAGAGTGAGTTCGTAATCGATGATCGCGGCGATCGGCAGGAACGACAACCCTGGGCAGAGCATCTTCTCGTCGTTGTCGCTGTCGCTGATGACGGTGAATTGGGTTGCCTCCGAACCGCTTCCCGCGGTTGTGGGGATGGCAATGATGGGCAGCGCGGGCCCGCTGTAGCTGTTGGGCGTCTTGAACTTGCGCATGGGTCCGCCCTGGGAAGCCAAGACGGCGAGCGCTTTGGCCGAATCCATGGGGCTGCCGCCGCCGAACCCGATGACGCAGTCGGCGTTGTGGGCGCGCACCGACTCCACACCGAGGTCCAGCGACTCGGTAGTCGGGTCTGGCACGGTCCGGTCGAAGACCGAGGCTGTGAGCCCGGCGTCGCGGAGCAGGGTCAGGACACGGTCGGTGGCGCCAGTCCGGGTCAGGTACGCGTCGGTCACCAGCAGCGGCCGCTGCAGCCCGAGGCTTGCGATGACGGCAGGCAATTCGTTGATCGCGCCGGCACCGATTCGTGAGTAACGCGCAAAGGCGATGTTCGCTGTCATGACTGGACTTTCGTTATCGTCGGCAGGGCGACTGGGCCGTGGGGGTCGTCGTGATGCGGCTAGACGCTTCGGCGTGCTAGCCGTTTTGGGGGAAGCCGAGGTTGATACCGCCGTGGCTGGGGTCCAGCCAGCGGGTGGTGATGGCTTTGGTGCGGGTGTAAAAATGCACACCTTCCATGCCGTGAGCGTGGCTGTCGCCGAACAGCGAGGCCTTCCAGCCGCCGAAGCTGAAGTAGGCCATCGGCACCGGGATCGGCACGTTGATGCCGACCATGCCGACCTCGACTTCGTTCTGGAACCGGCGGGCCGCGCCACCGTCGTTGGTGAAGATCGCAGTGCCATTGCCGTACGGGTTCGAGTTGATCAGGGCCATGGCGTCGTCGTAGCCCTCGACGCGCACGACCGAGAGCACCGGACCGAAGATCTCGTCGGTGTAGACGCTCATCTGCGGCGTCACGTTGTCCAGCAGGGTCGGGCCCAGCCAGAAGCCTTGAGAGAAACTGTCGCCGCCGTCGACTGCAACATTGCGCCCGTCGAGCACGACCTTGGCGCCGTCGGCTTCGCCTGCGTCGATGTAGGAGGCGACCTTGTCGCGGTGGGCCTTGGTGACCAGCGGACCCATATCGGAGTCCTTGGTACCGTCTCCGGTCTTGATGGTTGCCGCGCGTTCGGCGATCTTGGCGACGAGGTCGTCGGCGATGGGACCGACGGCCACGCATGCGCTGATGGCCATGCAGCGTTCACCGGCGGACCCGAAGCCGGCGTTGACCATGGCATCGGCGGCCAGGTCCAGGTCGGCGTCGGGCAGGATCACCGCGTGGTTCTTGGCGCCGCCGAGGGCCTGCACCCGCTTGCCCGCCGCGGTGCCGGTGGTGTAGACGTACTGGGCGATGGGGGTGGAGCCTACGAAGGACACGGCCTTGATGGCGGGGTTGGTCAGCAGCTCGTCGACGGCGGTCTTGTCGCCCTGTAGCACGTTGAACACGCCCTCGGGCAGGCCGGCTTCGGCCCACAGCCGCGCCAGCCACAGCGACGCGCTGGGATCCTTCTCCGAGGGTTTGACGACGACGGTGTTGCCGGACGCGATGGCGATGGGGAAGAACCACATCGGCACCATGGCGGGGAAGTTGAAGGGGGAGATGATGCCGACCGGTCCCAGCGGCTGCAGCGAGGAGTGCACGTCGACCTTGGTCGACGCGTTCTCGGTGTAGCCGCCCTTGAGCAGATGCGGGATGCCGCAGGCGAATTCGACGACCTCCTGGCCGCGGGAGACCTCGCCGAGGGCATCGGAGAGCACCTTGCCGTGCTCGGCGGTGATGATCGCGGCGAGCTCGTCCTTGCGCGCATTGAGTAACTCCCGGAAGGCGAACAGCAGCTGGGTGCGGTTGGTCAGCGAGGTGTCCCGCCAGGTCGGGAACGCCGCCGCTGCGGCGTCGATCACCACGCGGGCGTCCTCGACACTGGCCAGCGCCACCTCGCCGGTCACCGCACCGGCGGCCGGATTGGTCACCGGCGCGGTCGCGCCGGAAGCGCCCGCGAAGACCTCGTTGTTGACCCAATGGCTGATGGTCGTCATGAATTACCTCCTGAGATTTGT
>DASQCE010000303.1:0-3159 GCA_035634855.1 Mycobacterium sp. | reverse complement strand
GTGGTACGGCCGCTACTACGAGGACTGGGACGCCGCCCACCCCAAGGCGTGGGTACGCGGACAGGCGGTGCCCGGCCGGTTCTATGCGGGCGCGCTGTGGGGATCCTCCACGCTGGCCTGGGATGCGGCCTGGTTTCGCGCGCAAGGGGTGAAGATGCCCAAGGGCGCGCACTATGTGGTGCCCGGCCGTGACACGATTCCGCGGACCGACAAGCTGGATCCCACCGACACCGGGGTGATGCGGCTGCAATTTTAGGCAGATCCGATGAGCTACAGGGCCTATCACGACTACGACGGCGACCGCGACGTCATCACCTGCGTCACGCTGTCTTGACGTCGAGACTGCCAGCACCCATGGGACCGCCCTGCTTGAGACAGTTCAGATACCTCGAATAGTCGGCATCGGCGGACGGTGCCAGCATCAGCGCTGTCGCGACAGCGGAATGGTGGGCCTAACGATGTTCATTTGTCCTCCGGTGTACGCGCCGCCGCTGAACACGCACTGCACTGCACTGCACTGCAAGGGAACTAGCCCGCCTCCATTGCACTCATGGTGTGTCTCCCTTCGTAGGTGTGGTGATCAGTTATGACTCGCAGGCGATGCCATCGCCGTCCCGGTCAAGCCCAGGCCGGTAACCGGGCTGCCCGGCATATAGCGGTGCCGCACCCGCGCGTCTTGCCGCCGCGCAGTCGGGGTAGTACACCGATGCCCCCACCGCTGTCGTTGGAGGCGCGGCGGGCGGGCGAATGCTATTCGGGGTGTAGACAGGGGTTGTTGGCTGGACCGAATCCGGCGGCATCCCAACGGGTTCCGTGCCAGCGCCAGTGTGGGCGGGTTCGCGGGGGCTGGAGCAGAACCGGGGGAATTACAGTTGGTGAGTATCGCGGCGATCGCATCGTGTTCGGTCACCGACAAGCTCGCCAGTTACCAGGTGGCGCACCGCGAGCTCATGCCCTCGGTGCAGCATCGCCGTCGAAGTACCTGAACAACCGCGCCGAGAACTCTCACCAGCCGACCCGGCACCGCGAACGGGCGATGAAACGCTTCAAGTCGATCCGGCACGCGCAACGATTCCTGTCCGCGTTCAGCGGCATCTCGCCGCACTTTCGGCCCCGTCGGCACCTGCTGTCGGCGGCCGACTACCGACAAGTGATGGCCGACCGCTTCGCGGTCTGGAACGAGATCACCGGGGCGACGACCACAGCCGCCGCCTGAATCGGCGACTGGGACAGGATGTTTCGTCCAAGCCACGGCTCATCACCCGAATCATGACATCGGCCAATTAGGTTTTCTCAAGCTGACAATGCCCCTCCAAGCGCGCTGACTCCGGCTGTTCAGCGGCGACCGGTCGCCGGGGCGAGGCGGGCCATCCCACGGAGGATCCACGGTGTGTGCCTAGCCATCAATTCGACAGCACGGTCCGAGCGGCGCATCGCGGTCCGACGGCCCGGGGTGGGCGTTGACGCCAGTTGCGCCTCGGCCGATCCCACCCGAGCGCCGTGGCGATCAACCGCTAGCAGTTGCCAGGTGCCTGGCACGCCACGCAGCTCAACGCTGCCGCGGTCCTGAAAACTCGTGCCCGAGCCGACCACCAGGTCACGCACGGTGCTTGAGACGAGGATGTCGCCGGCGCCGGCCTGGCCGAGGATCCGCGCCGCGATGTGCACGGCGAGCCCCCCGATGTCGGCGTCCAGCAGTTCGCACTCGCCGGTGTGAATGCCTATGCGGATCTCGATGCCCAGTGTCTCGGCCTCCGCGCGCAACGCCTCGGCGCAGCGGATCGCCTGGGTTGGGCCGTCGAACGTCGCGAGGTGGCCGTCGCCGGTGCTCTTCACCACCGTGCCGCCGAATCGTTCCGTGAGTTCGGCTGTGATTTCACCAAAGCGGTGGAGCACCGCGCGCCATCGCTCGTCGCCCGTGGCCGCGGCGTGTTGTGTCGACGCGACGATGTCGGTGAACAACACGGTGCGCAGGGCGCGATGGGACTGCGCCGGCGCGGCATGGCTGCCGGTGAGAAACTCCTCGATTCCGGTCAGGATCCGGTCGGGATCGGTGAGCCAGTAGGCGTGGTCCACGCCGTCGACCTCCAGGTATCGCGCGCCCGGAATCTGATCGGCGAGGTACCGTCCGCACTGCACCGGAATGCCTGGGTCCTCGCGGGCATGGATGACGAGGCTTGGCGCGGTGATCGTCGGCAGGATCGGCCGAACGTCGATCCGGAACGCCGCTTCGATTGTCGCCCGTGCCATCCCCGGGCTGGTGCACATCCGCTCCAACATTGCGAGCTGGCGTAGCGACCGGACCGACGGCAGCAAGAGCCTCGTCGCGGCACCGGTGCCCCACGCCGAGCGGGCGTTGCGGCCGAATTCCTGGAGGCGGGCGAGCTGCTCCGTCGACGGGGTGTACTCCTCACCCAGTTCGGGTACGAGGCCTGCCCGCAACTCGGCAGGGTCGCGATCGACGTCGTCCCACCCGGCGAAGCCGATGGACGAGAACGAGTCGTAGAGGATGAACGCCCGCGTCCGCTCCGGTCGTGTTGCCGCGAACACCATGGTGGCCGGTCCGCTCTCGCTCACACCAAAGAGGACGGACTTCCCAAAGCCGGCGGCATCCATGACGGCCTCGATCTCGGCCGCTCGATCATCCAGCGTTCGAACTTTCGGGACCGGGTCCGAGAGCCCGAGTCCGGCCTTGTCGAACAACAGGACGCGACAGAACGTGGACAGCTGCTCGAAGAAGGCCTTCCATTCGGGCAGGGTCCAGTACAGCTCGACGTGGCTGGCGAACCCCCGGCGACGACGAGTTCGACGGGACCGTCGCCGAACACCTGATAGGCGAGACTGAGATCGCCGCAGGGTGCGTACGACGTTTCCGGCACGGCCTGAGCCTATCGACGCCATCAGCCTGGCCGCCAGCGGCGGGTCGCCTGAGAATGCAGCGTTCTGACCGATCACCGACGGCCCTCCCCATGGGTTTACGATGGGCTCGGCCACGAATCCGCCCGAGACGGTACGTGTTTCGTGCCGCTAGAACAGGCGCGGGGTGCGGTTGTGGTGTCGGTGGTCGTAGTGCACGACAGTGGCGACGAAACCGACGCCGACCCCGAGACTGCCCAGCAGCACCGCGGCGGCGACCATCGCCCACCCTGGGTGGCCCGA
>DASQCE010000302.1:0-2545 GCA_035634855.1 Mycobacterium sp. | reverse complement strand
AACGGGAATCGTCGTCGGGTTGCTGTCGGGCGGGCCACCTCTGCGACGGGCGCTGCGACAGCTGATGATCGGCTACGGCGCCGCAACCGTCACCTACTTGCTCGGGTTGCTATTCGGCACCGGCGCCGGCTGACCGGTTTTCGGCACACCGACGGCACCCGTCTGCTAGGCCGAAGTTCCCCCTGTTTTGTTGACGGTTTGGGGCGTTGAACTGGGGTTTTGTGGTTCGTCCGGTGTGGGTTACTGACTACGCGTAGCCGTGGCGGTGGGAGAGGCCGAGCAGGTCGAAGGCTTGGCGTTGCAGCGGAGTGGGGCTGGTGATCATGGTGAATGCCGGCGTGTCGTCGGCGGGCTGGATGTGGTTGGCGCAGATGGTGGCCAGGTCGGCGAGCAGGCTGGTGAAGCTGTGTACCGCGACGCCGTCTTGGGTGCGTTTGCGCGCGGCTTTGGTGAGCGCTTGGTCGGAGCGTTGGGCCGCGGCGACGGGGTCGGCGCGTTTGGCGGCTGCGCCGGGTTTGTCGTTGTCGTAGAACAGGATTGGGGCCAGGGCCTGTTTCATGTGCCAGCTGATGTAGTAGGACAGCATCCGCAGGAACATGTGGGCGCGCACCCGATCGGCGAGGTGGTGGCGGATGGGCCGCACGTCGAGTTCGCTGTTGAGGGTGCGGAAGAACCGCTCGACGTCTTCGAGTCCCTTGTAGCGCAGCACCCCATTGTCGTCGGTGAGGGTGTCGGCGGGCAGGCTGGTGCGCAGCACGTAGATGCCGTCGAGGGCGGCCTCGGCGGTGATGGTGTCCTCGTTGCGGCAGAAGGTGAACGAGTCCTCGGTGATGGTGATGGTGAAGTGCTTGGCCATCTTGAACGTGTTGATTACCTTGCCGGCCCGCAGCCCGATGGTGTCCTTGCCGCGCAGCGGCTGACGCTCACGGCGGGTGGCCGCAGTGATCTTGTCGAGCTCGGTTTCGGTGGCGGCCAGCAGCTCGCCGCGTTTGCGGGTGCGTTCGGCGGCCAGGGCGGGGTTGCGGCAGCCGATCAGCCGCTCGCCGGGGTAGTCGGGGTGGGTGATGGCCACCAGGTTCTGCTCGTCGAACAGCGACAGCTGCAGCGCGTCGGCGGCCACCAAGGCCTTGATCTGGTCGGCGCGCAGCGCGCTGAGCCAATCCAGGTGAGCCGGGCGCAGCTCCTCGGTGATGCGGGCACTGGTGAGCATGCCGCGGTCGCCGACCAGGGCGACCCGGCTCAGCCCGAACCGGGTGGTGAGCTTGCGGATTTGGGCGGTCAGCGTCTTGGGGTCGGCGGTGTTGCCGTCGAACACCTCGATGGCCACCGGTACCCCGGCGGTGGTGCACAGCAGCCCGTAGACGATCTGGCGCCGGCCTTTGACCCCGTCGCGGGCATACCCGATCGCCCCCAGCGGGCAGTGCCGGCCCTCGAACGCCGCCGAGGACACGTCATAGAGCACCAGCGTCCCATCCACCAGATGCCGGGCGGCCAAGGCGTTTTCGATGCGTTCTTGGCGGGCCAGCGCCCAGTCCATCGCCGCATACAGGTCGTCCTCATCACAGCCCGACACGCCGAGGACCTCACCCAGCGAACTGGTGGCGGTCTCGGTGCGCAGCCCCCGCGCGGTGGCCAGCTTGGAGTCTGGGGCGATCACCGCCGCGATCAGCATGGCCATCACCAGATCCCGCCGCCGCGACGGCGTCGGGTCGATCAGCTCGGCCAGCCCCAGTCGTTGCGCTGTGGCCAGCACGGCGGCCACATGGCCGTGCGGCAGGCTGCGGGTGATCTCGAACGCCTCGGCCAACTCCAGCTTCGGCGGCAGCCCTTTGAGCGCCCGCGCCAACGTATCGACCTTGTGCTCGGGCCAGTGCGACAGGTTGGCCAGCGTGCGGTTCTTCACCTTGCCGCCCTCGCGGTAGCTCTCCCGCAGAAGGATCGCCGGCGGTGATCCCCGATTCGGAATCCGCGCCACGTACATGTCTACTATCTAGCACACTTATCCGCGGTATGTTGGTACATCACTGTCCGACACGCCGCGTATACAAGAAAGATACATGTCTACGTTTTGACCTGTGTATGGGCACGAAACGCACGCTCATCGACACAAACGAGACTTCACACCCGCCCTACAAGGGGGAACTTCGGACTAATCGTGCTCATCGATCTGGAGACCAACCAATGGCCGAATTCCAGTGCGAGTAGGGTGCGGAGCCCGCTCGCCGGCTCTGTGGTCGACACCGCATACCTGGAGGCAGGTCGCCGCGCGGCGACTTCCGCGCTGGGAGAGGATGATCGCAATATAACGACGGCTTCGTTGTCGGAAGCCGCTGACTGGATCGGCACGGGCAGTTGGATCGGACCACATGGGCCTTGAATGCAGAAATCCTTGTCCGAAAAGGCATGCAACCAGCCATTTCGCCGGCGCCTGCGACGGTGGATGGTTAAATACGACCACATAGGTTGACGGTTGGCACAGTTACCCATGACACGCACCAATATGAAGGACAACACTGGCCCAGGGGCTTACGGCTCGCACCGCCGG
>DASQCE010000301.1:0-13613 GCA_035634855.1 Mycobacterium sp. | reverse complement strand
AGCGCACCGGCTGCTGGCCATGCTCGCCCACCACGGCTTTGTTCAGCAGGAACCGGTCACGCGCGCCTACGTCGCCGGCCCAGCGTTGGTCGAGGTGGGACTGGCCGTCGTCGGCTCGCTGAATGTGCGTGAGCAGGCCCGGCCTGCGATGGAGGAGTTGGCCGCCGAGACCGGCGAGACCGTTCATCTCGGCGCGCTGGAGGGCAATCAGGTCCGTTATGTCGATGGGCTGGAATCCGAGCGCGCTCTGCGTGTGGTGGCACGGACGGGCACGTTGGCCCCTGCCCATTGCACCTCGCTCGGCAAGGCGCTGCTCGCCCTGATGACCGACGAGCAGGTGGCCAGGCTGTACCCCGCATCGGCCGAGCCGTTCCCGGCACGTACCGACCGGTCGATCACCACGCAGGCAAGACTCTTGAAGGAATTGGGCAAGGCCAGGACGCGGGGCTATGCGGTCAACTCGGGCGAGACCGAGGAGGACGTGGGCTCGGTGGCGGTCGCATTCCGCGACTTCGCCGGGCGACCCGCCGCCATCGCGGTGGCCGCACCGTCGAGTCGGCTTAGCGCGCAACGAATTTCGCGCATCGGTGAGCTGATGATCGACACGATCTCCCGGACACCGATGTCGCCAGGCGCTGCTCACGCACCCGCGGACTGAGGACCGCGACGGGCGCTGGCGAACCCGGAGGCGGCGGTCCCGAACATGACGACCGCCAGTAACACAAAGGCCGCCTCGACTCCCCAAACCCCCGATACCGCGCCCGCTACCGCGAGGATGAACGCCTGCCCGACGCGGTTGGTTGCGACCCGCAGGCCGAGCGCCGAGCCCCGGCTGGTGGCGTCGACCAGGTTGACGACCCAGTCCATAGTGGTGGTCTGCGACAGGCCGAGCGCGAAGCCGAGCACCGACATCGCGATCATCATCGGCGCGATGTTGCTGCTGAGGGCGAGGACGAGCAGACACGACGCTGCGACACCCGTTGCGATCACCGTGAGTCGCAGGTTCGCGATTCGACGGACGAAGAACGGGGTCGCGGCCCGCGCCAGTAGAGCGCCGCTGGAGCTGATACCCAGCAGAATGCCGACCTGGGAAGACGTCAGCCCGACGACGACGCCCAGTAACGGCACATAGACCAAGAGCAGGTCGACGCCGCTCTTCGCAGAGAAGCTGGTCAGTAGCGCCGCAGGCATTCCTCGTCTGCGCAGCAGACCCCAGAGCCGTTCGGGCTTGCCCTCGCGCACCGTCGACAGCTGGATGCGGGTGCGCATCGCGACAACGGCGGCCGGCAGCCCGGCGATGAAGACCCACGCCGCGACCAGCAGGGCCGAGGACGTCGCGGGAAGGCTGGGCTGCTCGGTGTGGCCGATGATCACTCCGCCGCCGACCGGTCCGACGATCTGGCCGAGCGCAGAGACGGTGGTGAGTGTGCCGAACCTGCCGATGCGCGCGATCGAACTATCCGCCTGGGCCATGATGCTCTGGCCGCCGATCGTTGCCGACGTATGCCCGATGCCGAGCGCGGTCGTCGCGACCGCGATGGCCCAGATCTGCTCTGCGGCGACGAGAGCGAAGGCCGCCGCGGCACCGACACCGAGGCCGAAAGCGAACAGGATCGCGGGGTGGTTCCGCTCGGTCCACCGGCCGAAGCCGACCGCGAGCACGATGGGCGGGACGGCGAAGCATGCAGCCGTCACACCGACGGTGGCGCCGTCAGCGCCGAGGGCAAGGAGCCGGTACGTCGACACCGGCCGGGCCAACGTGACCGCGACCTGAAGCAGGAAGATGCCGGCGACGGTGCCGACGAGCCACAGCGGCGGAAGCGAACGGCGCCGCCCGATCAGAACTTCCAGCCACGCTCCGGCGTGGCGACGTCCACCTCGACACCGTCCGGATCGCGAAACTTGAAGAACCGCGGCGGGTCCGCCGCCTCTGCGCCGTACACCTCGATCCCACGGTCTTTCAGGGCGCGGACCACGGCCCCGGTGTCCTCGATCGTCACACCGATGTGGTTTGGGCCCATCGCGCCATAGGTCCATTCGGACCGTTCGATCTCCGGGTTGGGCTGCAGCAGCGAGTAGTTCACCTCGCCGTCGCTGAGATCGAGCGCTTTGCCGGGGTAGTGACCGGGCGTACGAGCGTCTCCCAGGCGCTTGAAGCCCAGGACGTTCTCGTAGAACTCGGCGGTCCGCTCGAGGTCCTGGACAACGATTCCAAGATGTCTGATGCGCACTGCTGTCTCCCTGTTCTGCTGGTGAGCGACCATCTTCCGTACTGAGGAAATTATTTCTGCAAATCAGACTCTAAGCGCGGCTGGCGGCGCTAGTCAATGGATAGGAGATGGCCGGCTCAGCTGTCGGCGAGTTCGCGCGGCACTACAAACATGTCGACCAGCGCGCCGTTGCGCCACACCGTCATCTCGATGCGGCGAGCGATCGCGTCCTCGACCATCAGCTTCTGGATCGCGGTCGCGGTGACGATGTGGTGGCCGTCGACGCTGACCACGATGTCGCCGCGACGAAGGCCCGCCTCGGCGGCGGGGCTGTCCTTCACGACGCTGGCGATCTGCAGTCCAGTGGCGGTACCCAACCGCGCGGCGAGCGCCGGAGCGACCGGTACGTGCGCGCCCGCGATGCCCAACCAGGCCCGGCGCACCCGGCCCGTGCTCATCAGCGACGCGATGATCCTGTGGGTGGAGTCATTGACTGGAACCGCAAGTCCCAGACCGACTCCCGCGACCGCGGTGCTGACGCCGACCATCCGGCCCCGCCCGTCTGCGAGCGCGCCGCCGCTGTTGCCCGGATTGAGCGCGGCGTCCGTCTGAATCACCTCGTCGACCACCCGACCCGATTTCGTCGGCAATGACCGCCCCAGCCCGGACACGATGCCCGCGGTGACGCTGCCGGCCAGACCGAGCGGGTTGCCCACGGCGACCACGAGCTGGCCCACCCGCAGATCCTCGGCGCGTCCCATCGCCACCGGGGCGGGGACCGTGCCGCGCGCCTTGAGCACGGCCAGGTCGGACAGCACGTCGCGGCCGACGACGTCGATCGCGACGGTGGTCCCGTCGGTGAACGCCGCTTCGGCGCTGTTGGCGCCGGCCACGACGTGGGCGCTGGTCAGTAGGTAGCCGTCGGCTGTGATGACGCTGGCGCTGCCGCTGCCCTCGCCCCGCGAGGTACGAACCGCAAGGCTGGCGACGCTGGGTAGCACCGCGCGGGCGACCGCGGTGACCACGGTCGAGTATGCGTCCAGCGCTTCCTGGTCGTCGGGCAGACGGTCTTCGGCCATAACCTATTCAGCGCCCGCGCGGCCGCGGCTATGCCGTGGTTCGCGATCGGCAAAACTCAGCCGCGCTCGAAAACCACCTCACCTGCGACGACGGTGGCGGCCACCATCTGGGCATCGAGTTCTGTTAGGACTTCGTCGGGCGACGCAGCCAGCACGCACAGGTCGCCGGGCTGGTCCGGTCCGATTATGCGGGGGATGGTGGGCTGGCCCGACGTGCCGAAGAACATGGTCAAAGCCTCACGCGCCGAGACACATTCGTCCGGACCGAGGACTGCGCCGGCTGAGGTGGTTCTGTGGACGGCGGCACGCATGGTCGCCCACGGGTCGCCCTGGCCGAAAGGCATGTCGGTGGACAGCGCTACCTTCACCCGTCCCTTCAGCAGTGAGGCCACCCGCCACAACTCGTGGTGTTCGGCGGCGGGGACGTCGGTCAAGTACTGGTCGCCGCGCTCGGCGACGAAGTTGGGCTGGGTCACGACGGTGACGCCCAGGTCGGTCAGGTCGGCCATGCTGTCGTCGGGCACCACGGCCGCATGTTCGATGCGGTCGTGCGGGTGGGTGCCCGCCTCGCGCAGCGCCGACAGCGTCACGACAAGTTGGGCGGCCGTCACGCAGTGCACGGCAACGGGGGCGTCGGCGGCGTGGCGTTCGGCGACCCACGCGGCCAGCTCGGCAAGGTCGAGGTCGCCGTCGTGCAGGATGCGCTTGCCCGGTGCCAGGCAGTGCACACGCTGACGCAGCTCACCGCGCCGGTGTGCCTCCATCAGCTTCACGATGTCGGCGACTTCGAAGTCAGGGGTGGCGTCGGTGACGCCGGTGACACCGAGCTCGCTGAGACCTCGACTGACCTCGGTCAGGCCGCTTTCATTGCGCTGCAACGTGTCTGACCAGCTGCGGTCTGCGCTGCGCAGCCGCCCGTCGGGGTGATCGGTCAGCCCTATCCTGGCCAACCCCGCCGAATTCAGCGTCCACAGCACGCCGCTGCGATGCTGCACGCGGACCGGCAGCTGCGGCGACAACTCGTCGAGCACATCGCGGTCCAGCGGTCCCGCGACCGCCTCGTGGTAGCCGACGGCCCTGATCCAGCCGTCGCCACCAACAGGGGCGTCGGCCAGCGCGCGGGCGAGGTCCGCGCGGCCCCGCACTTCTGCAGGCCCGACGCGCGCTGAGGTCAGCGCCGCGGCAGCCGAGCGCAGGTGGACATGGTGGTCGTGCAGGCCAGGAATGACCGTTTGGCCCGCGGCGTCGAGCAGCTGCTCGCCGTTGTCCGGCTTCAGGTCACCGGCTTCGACGATCCGCTCCTCGACGCGAATGTCGGTCGCGGTGCCGTCGAGCAACAATGCCCGTTGAATCAGCATGACGCCAGCCGTCTTTCAGCCAGCAGCCGTTCGACGGCGGCGTTGTCCGCACCGAGTCCTGGGGCCGGAACGGAAGGCTCCGGCGTTGCAGCGCAGCATGTTTCGGCGGTACGGTCATCGATGGCATAGGTTGCGGCGACGGCGGCCATCGACAGCTCGATCAGCTCGCCTCCGCCGCGGCTCAGAGACTCCGCGACTTCGAGCGCGGCATGTAGGCCGGTCAACGGGTCAGCGATCGCGTCGCCGCAGAACGCCGGCTCGCCGGCGCTGCCGCCGACCAACCCGCCGGATACCGCGGCGTCGTCGCCGAAGGCCACCCAGTTGGCTCGCTCGCCGTCGGTGCCGTGGCCGGTGATGCGCAGCCACACCCGGCCGTCGCGTCGCGGGATATCGGCCGCGCCGATACCCCGGTGTGCCAGTGCCGTGGGCCGCGACGATTCGATGACAACGTCGGCGGCTTCGAGCAGCCGCGATAGGGCCGCTGGTTCGTCGAAATCGACTGTGTACGATAGCTTTCCGCTGTTCATCCAGTTGAAGAACACCGGCGGCCCGGCGCGTGTGCCGTCGGGCCTCCTGCGGGATTCGACCTTGACGACGAGGGCGCCTGCCCGTGCCAGCAGCTGACCGCACAGGGGGCCGGCCCACATCGAGGACAGGTCGGCGACCAACAGCTGGCTTGGGCTGCGCGGTGCCGCCGCTGCGCCCAGCGTCGTGATTCGCGGTGGTGCGGGCCGTGTTTCACCGAGGGCGGCTACCGGAAGACCGAGCAGGCGCGCCCGCGCGGTGACGGCTGCGGCTCGGCTGTGGGCGACCCAATGCTTGACGGCCGGCCACGGATCGTCGCCGACCGCGCCGGACCCAAGCAGCGCGGGAACGGTGTCGACGTCGTCTTGTCGCGACAGTGTGAGCGCGCACCAACCGTCGCTGCTGCGCATCAGCCGGGTGGCGCCGCCCGCCGAGATCCGGCCTTGTGGTGACAAGCCGAGCAGCGCGGCCCTGCCGGCGAGGAGTTCCGCGGCGTCGACCGCAACGCCGGTGAGGGCATGAAAAGCGTCGGCCGCCCGCCGCGCGCGCGACAGCACGGCGACGGGAATGCCCAACATGCCTCCATTGTGCGATTTCGGCGCGGATACGGATGCTGAGCGGGTGTAAGCTCGCCGAAATCGCTCAGAACTGCAGCGCAGTGAACCGCCAGTCCAGTACTTGCCGGTCCGGCTCGCCGACGGCGTACACCAGCGACCGCAGTTTCACCACTCCCCCGCGGCTGTCCGGCAGCGGCACCGCGCGTTCGACGTGCAACTCGCTGTAAAGCGTGTCGCCCTCGTGCACCGGGCCGGTGTGGTCGCAGGATTCCCAGCCGAGCACCGTGACCAGATCGGGCAGCAGCCGCGTCGTCTGCGCCAAAGCCAGCCCGATGGTGTGCCCGCCGTAGACAAGCCGCTGACCAGCGACGCGCCAATCATGATGTGTAGCAGCAATATTCAGTGTCAGCCGGGCGAGCTCCGGCGCGCTGGTCACCACGTCGGCGGTGCTCTGCAGGACCGCGCCGGCGAGGCCGGAATCGAAGTGGGCGCCCGGCACCTTCTCGCGGTACGCATCGGCGTCCCAGTCGGCGGTCGGGTCAGGCGGCGCCGCGAGGTCCGCGCCGATGTCGGACAGGTCGTCGCTGCGCCCGGTCTCGCGTTCGGCGCTGAGCGGAAGCATCGCGCAGCGGTAGAAGTCCAGCACCAGCCTGCCGATCTGGTCGACGGTCGTCATCCGCAGCGCCGCAAGGCCCGTCGGCGCGCGACCGGGTTTGGCCGAGTTCTGCTTCAGCCCGACGACCTCGGTGCGGGTGAACAGGCTGTCGCCGATGACGGGGAACCGGTAAAAGGCCAGCCCGCGGTAGAACAGGTTGGCCTTGACCCGCTGCGTGGCCAGCGTGCTCTGCCCGATCGCCACATCGCAGACCAGCGCGGGGTGCGCCAGCGCCGAGGCCGCCCCGGTCACCGCGTATGTCAGCTGGGAATCCAACGCGAGCCGCAGGCGATCGCCGATGATCGCCTGGTGCGCGCCCGCGGCGCCTTGGCTCAGGGTCATCGAGGGCGCCGAGTCGAAGACTTGACCGACCTCCAGGTCATCGAAGTAGGGACCGCCCACGGCAGCAGATGTTGCCATTTGGGCGTACAAAGTGTCAATATGGCCGTACATATGAATGCCGAAGAAATCATGCTGGTCGAGACGGTGCGGGCATTCATCGACCGGGATGTGAAGCCGACTGTCCGCGACGTCGAGCACGCCAATGAATACCCGGAGGCGTGGATCGCACAGATGAAGCGCATCGGGATCTACGGCCTGGCGGTTCCCGAGGAATACGGCGGCTCGCCGGTGTCGACGCGCTGCTATGTGTTGGTCACCCAGGAGCTGTCGCGCGGCTGGATGAGCCTGGCCGGCGCGATGGGTGGGCACACCGTGGTGGCCAAGCTGCTGGAGCTGTTCGGCACGGAGGAGCAGAAGCGTAAGTACCTGCCACCGATGGCGACGGGTGAACTGCGGGCCACGATGGCGCTGACCGAGCCGGGCGGCGGCTCGGATCTGCAGAACATGAAGACGACCGCGATCGCCGAAGGCAGCGAGCTGGTGATCAACGGATCCAAGACGTGGATCAGCAACGCGCGCCGGTCGGGGTTGATCGCGCTGCTGTGCAAGACCGATCCCGCGGCCAAGCCGGCGCACAAAGGGATTTCGGTGGTTCTCGTCGAGCACGGAGAGGCCGTGCCGGGCCTCGACATCGGGTCAAGCCCGGGGCTCACGGTGTCGCGGGATCTGCCCAAGCTGGGTTACAAGGGTGTCGAGTCGTGTGAGCTGACGTTCGACGACTGTCGGGTGCCTGCGTCGGCGATCCTCGGTCGTGAGCCGGGCACGGGTTTCGCGCAGATGATGAAAGGCCTTGAGACGGGGCGTATTCAGGTGGCATCGCGGGCGCTTGGGGTGGCGTCGGCCGCGCTCGAAGATTCGCTGCGCTACGCGCAGGAGCGCGAGAGTTTCGGCCAGCCGATCTGGAAGCACCAGGCCGTCGGCCACTACCTTGCCGACATGGCGACCAAACTGACGGCCGCCCGCCAGCTCACGTTCTATGCCGCGGACCGCTACGACGCGGGTGAGCGCGCCGATATGGAGGCCGGGATGGCCAAGCTGTTCGCCTCCGAGGTGGCGATGGAGATCGCGTTGAATGCCGTGCGGATTCACGGCGGCTACGGCTATTCCACCGAATTCGATGTCGAACGCTACTTCCGCGATGCGCCGCTGATGATCGTCGGCGAAGGCACCAACGAGATCCAGCGCAACGTGATCGCCGGGCAGCTCGTCGCCCGGGGCGGGATATAGGTGCGCACCGAGCCCGCATACCAGACTCTGCGCGACCAGCTTCGCGGCGAGATCGCCGCGGGGCATTACCGCGACGGCGCGCGGCTGCCCACGGAGTCCGAACTCGTTGCCCGCCACGGCTTGTCGCGGCAGACCGTGCGGCGGGCGTTCCAGGACCTGGTTGCTGGGGGCGTGGTGTACCGGGTACCGGGTCGTGGTACCTACGCCAGCGACCCGGGCGGACGATATCTGCGTCAACTCGGGTCGATCGAAGACCTGATGAGCCTGTCCGACGACACCACGCTGGAGGTGCTGGCCGGGCTGCGGCGCCGGGTCGACGTCGACGCCGCGAGCAGGCTGCGGCTGGACGACGACGTCGTGTACTCGGTGGTGTTCCGGCGCCTGCACGACGGCGTTGCCTTCGTGTCGACGACGGTTCACCTGGTGCCGTCGGCGGCGCAGCAGGTCTTGTCATCGTCGGCGCTGGCCGCCGGCGCGGTCGGCACGCATACCGTGATCGGGCTGCTGGAGCCGCACCTCACCGACCCGATCATCGAAGCGGCGCAATCGATTACGGTCGCGCCGGCCGACGACCTTGTCGCCGACGCCGTGGGCTGCCAGCCAGGCCATCCGATGCTGCGGGTCGATCGGCTGTACTCGGATGCCGGCGGCAGACCCGTCGAACTGTCGGTCAGCCACTTCCTGCCCGAGCAGTACACCTACAGGGTGACGCTGCGCAGGTCTGGCTGAACGGGCGGATAGAAGCTGCCGGCCCATTCCCGCATATGTCGAAAGTCGTCGGCTTCCGACGGCGCCAGCGCCGGCCGGTCGAGGTATTGCAGGTGGGCCCAGATCTCGATGTCGTCGGGCAGCATCCGCTTGGCCGCGGCAAGGCGCTCGTCATAGTCCAGGTCTTCGGACACCCAATAGGTGGCGAAGATGTCGGTCGTGGCGTCATCCACCGGTGTGGGGCAGACGGAGATGATCTGCATGCCGTCGCCGTGGTTCTCGCAGCTGAAGCTCAAACCGACCCCATACCAACATATTTCGACTGGATTTCCGGCGCCGAAGCCGATGGTCGCATGCCAGCTCGAGTCGTCTGACGTCGACGCGAGCAGGGTCGGGCTGACGGGCACCTTGTGCACGAACCGGTAGTGCTGGCGGTCGACCGAGCTTTCGGCCACCACCTGAGGATGCACCGTCACGCCGGCGAAGAACTGCTTCTCGTCGGGGCCGATGGGTCGGAACCAGTGGCTGCCGATTCGGTCGTCCAGTCCGCCCCATGCGTCGGGTGCGGGCCAGACCGGCGTGCGGTGCCGCAGGTCATGCCAGACGTAGATGCACTCGTTGAATTCGGCGGTGGGCCAGCACCGCACCCGCCTGACGTCCTCGGCGTGCGGCTCATAGGGGATGCGGACGTTGTGACCGTCGTCGCCGCTCCATACCCAGCCGTGGAACGGGCATTGGATGCCTCCCTCGACCACGCAGCCGCCGTGGGACAGGTCGGCGCCCATGTGCTGGCAGTGCGCGTCGAGGACGCGGGCGGCGCCGTCGAGATCGCGGAACGCCACCAGCTCCGCGCCGAAGTAGTGCAGCGGCTTGACGTCGCCGACCTCCAAGTCGGCGCTCCAGGCCACCTGGAACCAGCCGGTGGGTCGCATACTCGGCAACCCCATGCCTGCCAGCCTGCCACTGATGCGATTTCGGCGCGGCAACATGCGGTCAGCGCATGTAGGCGCGCCGAAATCACTGCACTTCGTCCACGAGTCCCCATCGCTGTGCCGTGGCCGTGTCGATCGTCCGGCCGGACAGCACCAGATATGCGGTTCTCCATCGGCCGATGCGCCGGGCGATGCTCACCGTGCCCCCTGCGCCGGGGATCAAGCCGAGGCTCAGCTCGGGCAGGCCCAGCACGCTGGCGGGATGCGCCTTCACCCATCCGCAGTACGCGGCCATCTCCAGCCCGCTGCCCAGCACCTGGCCCTGTACTTCGGCACGGCAGTTGCGGCCGAGGCGCGCGGTCAGCTCGTCGAGCACCAGCGCCGGGCTGTACCGGGTGCGGGCCAGGTGCGCGCTGGCCGGGTTGGCGAACGTGCCGAACTCGGCCAGATCGCCGCCGCTGCAGAACGACGGGCCGTTGCCGGTCAGCACCACCTCGGTGATCGAACGGTCGAGACGCGCGACATCGAGTGCCTCGAGCAGTGCGGCACGCATGTCGGTCGAAAATGCGTTGTGCCGTTGCGGCCGGTTGAACCGGACATGGAGACGGTCCCCGTCGCGGTCGGCCTGCACTGGATCGGGTATGTCGGGCACGGCGGCAGGCCGCCGTTCGGCCAGCCAGCGCGCGAACTCGGGCCCCGACTGCAGTGTCGAGTACGCCAGCGATTCGGTGATGACGCCGGGGCGGGTGGGTCCGGCTGGATCGATCGAGCGCAGCACGTCGTCGCAGACGGCTGACGCCTGCGGCCAGCGTTGGCAGCGTTCCGTGAGTTCGGCGAGCGCATGTGAAACCGCCGGTACCTTGACAGCCCGGCGGTCGTCGTAGTCGTCTTCGGTCAGTGTGAAAGTCGCATCGTCGGACGGTGATCCGACGGCGACGACCACACCCCCCGCAAGCTCGATGGCACTCACGAATACTTGTTTATCAGCTCCTGCTTGTACAGTTTGCCGGTATCGGTGCGCGGCAACTGCGCCTCGAACGAGATCGACCGCGGACACTTGTAGTGCGCCAACCGATCCCGTAGCCAGCCCAACAGCTCGTCGCCGAACTCGTCGGCGGCGTCGGCGGGGTCGATCGTCTGGACCACGCCCTTGACCGTTTGGCCCATTTCGTCGTCCGGGATGCCGAAGACGGCGGCGTCCATCACTTTCGGATGGGTCACCAGCATGTTCTCCGCTTCCTGCGGGTAGATGTTCACCCCGCCGGAGATGATCATGTGGTGGCGCCGGTCGGTCAGGTAGAGGTATCCCTCTTCGTCGAGATAGCCGATGTCGCCGACGGTTTTCCAGCCGTGCCAGTCGCGTGACTTGGCGGTCTTCTCCGCGTCGTTGAGATACTCGAAATCGAAGCCGCCCTCGAAGTAGATCTCCCCTGCCCGGCCGACAGGCACCTCGTTTCCGTCCTCGTCGAGGATGTGCAGCCCACCCATCATCGGCTTGCCGACCGACCCCGGGTGCGCGAGCCAGTCCTCGGCGGTGATCAACGTCGACCCGATCGCCTCTGAGGAGGCGTAGTACTCGTCGATGATCGGCCCCCACCAGTCCATCATCTGCTTCTTGATCTCGACCGGGCATGGCGCCGCTGCATGCATCGCCCGCTTCAGGCTCGAAAGGTCATACGAACCGCGCACTGCCTCCGGCAGTTTCAGCATCCGGACGAACATCGCCGGCACGAACTGGCCGTGGGTGACGCGGTGCTGCTCCACCGCGTCGAGGCAGCCCTCCGCGTCGAACTTCTCCAGAACGACGGTCGTGATGCCTGCGCCCTGAACCTGCATAGACCACACCGACGGCGCGGTGTGATACAGCGGGGCCGGGCTGATGTAAACGGCCTCGGGATCCAGCCAGAAGCCGACCAACCCCGACATCAGGCCGGGCACCTCGGCGGGTGGCAGGTGAGGAAGCTCGCGTTTGATGCCCTTCGGCCGGCCGGTGGTGCCCGACGAGTACTGCAGTAAATCTCCTTCGATCTCATCGTCGATCGGTGTATCCGGCTGATCCGCAACGCATTCGGGGTAGCGATGCCAGCCGTCCAGATCGCTCGAGGCGGATCTCGCCGACATTTCGGCTCCGTCGGCAATGATTCGCAGGTCGGGGACGGTGTGCTCGCCGAGGTTCTCACATGTCTTCCGTAGCGCCGCCGAGCCGACGATCGCCTTGGCGCTGCTGTTATCGATGATGTAGGCCGCCTCGGCCGCGGTCAGGTGGGTGTTGATCGGGACGTAGTACAGACCGCAGCGGCGCGCCGCCCACATGACGGCGTGGTAGTGCTCGTTGTTCTCCATCAGAATCGCGACGGCGTCGCCCTCGCGCAGACCATGCTTGCGGAAGAAGTGGGCGAGGCGGTTGGCTCGCACCTCGAGTTCGGCGAACGTCAGCACCGTCCCCGACGGATGGATGATGACGGCGGCCTTGTCGGGGTTGGCGGCGGCGTGTTCGCGAATATGCATGAGCCAAATTTACGACCACCGAACTTGACAGGTGTCAAGACCCCTTTGTTGACCTCGTTTACGCAGGGCGAACCTACTATTAGGTCGCCGGGGATCGGGGGTGCGTCGTGCTCGTTGATCAAGCTCCGCGCCCACCCTCAGCCGTCCTGACCTTTCTTTTCACCGATATCGAGGGCTCGACGCGGCGATGGGAAGCGGACGCGGACGCCATGCAGGTGGCGATCGAGACCCACAACAAGGTGTTGCGTGGGGCCGTCGAAGCCAACGACGGCACGGTGTTCAACTACACCGGCGACGGGATGTGCGCGGTGTTCTCGTCACCGCGTTGGGCCGTCGATGCCGCGGTCACCGCTCAAAGTGTGTTGGAGCTGCCGGTGCGGATGGGTATTGCCACTGGCGAGGCCGAATTGCGCGACGGCGACTACTTCGGCACCGTCCTGAACCGCACGGCGCGGGTGATGGCAGCGGGGCATGGCGGTCAGATCCTGGTCGACGGCGCAACGGCGGCTCTGCTCACCGGCGTTGACCTCATCGACCTGGGCCTGCGACAACTCCGCGACATTGCCAAACCTGTTGCCATGTATCAAGTTCAGGCACCAGGCCTTCGTCTCGAGTTTCCACCACTGAATACGCTGGACGCGACACCCGGCAACCTTCGACACCCGACCACGAGCTTCGTTGGACGGGATTCGGAACTCAACGAGTTGGCGACGGCGCTGACGGAGCACAGGCTGCTTACGTTGACGGGTGTCGGTGGGGTAGGAAAGACACGACTGGCGTTGGAAGTCGCCGCCTGCGCGAGCAACGACTATCCCGACGGTGTGTTTGTGATCGAGTTGGCTGACCAACGCTGAATTATCTGAGTACGCACTCGATCAAATCGACCGGGCACGCGAATTCCTTGGGCACGAGGAGACGCAAGAGCCCCCAGAATCCTTGTGATCTGGGGGCTTTCGCGTTCCCAAGCTTGCGCGGCAGCCCAGCTCGCGCTAGAGAAGCGACCTAGTCGGCTTCGGCCAGGCGGTGCTTGAGCGCGTCGAACTCATCCTTGATGCCGGTCGGCAGCTTCTCGCCGACGAACTCGAACCACTCCTCGATCTGCGGCAGCTCTTCACGCCACTCCGCGACGTTGACGGCGAGCGCCTCGTTGACGTCTGCCGGGTCGACATCCATACCGGACAGGTCGATGTCGTCGGCGGTGGGCACGGTGCCGATCGGCGTCGTCTTTCCGCCCGCCTTCTGCTCGATGCGGTCGATGATCCACTTCATCACGCGGCTGTTCTCGCCGAAGCCCGGCCACAGGAAGCGGCCGTCGGCGCCGCGGCGGAACCAGTTGACAAAGAAGATCTTCGGCATCTTGGACTCGTCGGAGTTCTTGCCGATGTCGATCCAGTGCGCGAAGTAGTCGCCGACGTTGTAGCCGAGGAACGGCAGCATCGCCATCGGGTCACG
>DASQCE010000300.1:0-6677 GCA_035634855.1 Mycobacterium sp. | reverse complement strand
AGAGCACTCCGCAGACTACGGGTTTTCAAGGGTTCGACTGCGGGCCGTGAGCGTCAGTCTGGACGTATGAAGATCACAGTTATCGGGGCCACCGGCCTTATCGGTTCGAAGGTGGTCGACCTGCTCGAGGGCGACGGTCACGACGTCGTCGCCGCGTCGCGCGCGTCGGGCGCCGACGTGCTCACTGGTGAAGGACTGGCCGACGCCGTGGCGGGCGCCGACGTCCTCGTCGACATGACCAATTCACCGTCGTTCGACGACGACCCGGTGATGGACTTCTTCTTCCGCGCGTCGGCGAATCTGGTGGCGGCGGCCAAGCAGTCGGGGGTCGGCCACTACGTCGCATTGTCGATCGTCGGGTCCGACGACCTACCCCAGAGCGGTTACATGCGCGCAAAAGTGGTGCAGGAGAAGGCGATCGCCGAATCGGGCCTGTCGTACACGATCGTGCGGGCCACCCAGTTCCAGGAGTTCGCCGCGGCCATCGTCGGATCACTTGCCGTGGGCGACGACGTGCGGGTGCCTGACGCGCTGATCCAGCCGATCGCGGCCGACGACGTCGCCGCCGAGGTCGCCCGCGTTACGGTCGCCGACCCGGCCAACGGTGTCGTCAACATCGGCGGGCCGGAGAAGGTTTCGTTCGCCAACCTCGCCCGCATGGTGCTCGCGAAGCAGGGCGCCGACAAGACCGTGGTCGTCGACCCGCAGGCCACCTACTTCGGCACGCCGCTTACCGAAACGAGCCTGGTCACCGGCCACGGTGCCGTCCTGGGCGCTGTCCGCTTCGCCGACTGGCTGACAACACACTGACCCGATCCGAATTCAACTGAGGAGAAACGATGTTCGACACAGCAGACCTGATGAAGGCCATCACGACGATCCAGACCGTCACGCCGCCGTTTATCCCCTCCGAGGCTGAGGTGATGACCTCGATCATCGAGTGGCCGGCCGGAAGCGCAGGGGCCCCGCCACACCGCCACCCCGGCGGCCCGTCGTTCGGCTACGTCCTGGACGGCGAGATGCTCTTCGAGCTGGAAGGCGAAGCGCCGCGGGTGATCAAAGCCGGTGAGGCGTTCTGGGAGCCGGGCGGCGACGTCATCCACTATTCGGACGCCAACAACCGCTCCGACATCCCGCTGCGGTTCCTCGTGACGATGGTGTGTGCGCCCGGCCAGCCGATGCTCGTCGTTGTCGACGAGGACGAACTCGAACAGCGCCGGGACCGGCGCGTCCCACGACGGTGACCGAATTCAACGAGGTGGTGAGGGAACGCCGGTCGATGCGTCTGTTCCTGCGGGACAAGCCGGTGCCGCGTGAACTGCTCGACGAAGCGCTGTCGCTTGCGATGCGCGCGCCGTCGAACTCGAATATCCAGCCGTGGCGGGTGTTCGTCGCCTCGGGGCCTCGCCGCGACCGGCTGGTCGAGGCGCTTCTCGAGGCGGCATCCGCCGGGTTTCCGGCGACCATGGGTATCCCGGAGAGTTTTCTCCCGCTGCGGCAAGAACTGGGCGGACTCGTGTACGGCTCAATGGGCATCCCGCGTCACGACGCGGAGGCCCGGCGGCTGGCTCGGCTGCGCAATTGGGAGTTCTTCCGCGCGCCCGTGGGCGCCGTGGTGTGCATGCACCGCGATCTGGGACTGGTCGACAGCCTCGGTGTCGGCATGTTTCTGCAGACGCTGCTGCTGGGCTTGACCGAACGTGGTCTTGGCACCTGTGTGCAGGTGTCGATCGCGGAATACCCGGAGATCGTGCGGGCTCATCTGGACATACCCGACGACCTGACCGTCCTATGCGGCCTGGCGATCGGCTATCCGGACCCCGCTTTCCCGGCCAACAGCCTCGCGGTACCGCGCAATCCGGTCGAGTCGAACGTGGTGTTCCTGGATAGCTGACGCCTGATCGCCATAAGTCGTCACCTACCGCTCACGGACACGTCACCGCCACGATGCCGTCCCGAGATGCGGCTGGGCGACCGTGCAGCCATGAGCACTGCTTCTGTACTCATCGCCGCAGATCCACCGACCCTCTCAACAGACACCCCTCGCTACACCCTGCTGCTGTCGACCGACCCTGCGCTCATCGACGCCGCGCAGCGCCTCCGTCACGACGTGTTCACCTCCGAGCCGGGATTCGAGTTGGCCGGGGCCATCGACGGCCGGGACGCCGACCGCTTCGACGAGTACTGCGATCACCTACTTGTTCGCGAGGACAACTCCGGCGAACTGGTCGGGTGCTACCGGATGCTGCCGCCGCCCGGGGCCATCGCCGCCGGAGGTCTCTACACCGCGACGGAATTCGACGTCGAAGGGATTGACCCGCTGAGGCCGTCACTGGTCGAAATGGGCCGCGCGGTAGTGCGGGAAGACCACCGCAACGGCGGCGTCGTGCTGCTGATGTGGGCAGGCATCCTGGCCTACCTGGACCGCTGCGGATACGACTACGTCGCGGGTTGCGTGTCGGTGCCGGTGCAGGGGTGCGAGGGTGACGCCCCCGGCAGCCAGATCCGCGGGGTACGCGACGTCGTGCGGCGCAGGCACGCCGCGCCCTACACGGTGCATCCTTATCGCCCTGTGATCATCGACGGCAGCGGTCTCGATGACATCGACCCGCCGGCCCGAGTGAGCGTGCCACCGCTGATGCGGGGTTACCTGCGGCTGGGCGCGCAGGTATGCGGGGAACCCGCCCACGATCCCGACTTCGGGGTCGGCGATTTCCCTGCCCTGCTCGACAAGCGCCAGGCTGACGTCCGCTACCTGCGCAGGCTGCGGTCGGTTGGCGCTGCGGCCGCGATGGCGGACGGGATCACATCGTGAAGATCGAGCATCCCTGGCTGCCGCGCGCGTCGTGTGACGCCAGCTGTGTGCGCGCCGGAGCAGGCGCGGCGGCCGGTCAGCCCGTGGTCGTCGCGTGGCGCGTTGCGTTGCGGGCCACCTTCGCGCTGCTCTTACTGTCGGCGACGCCGCTACTGGCGATTCCCGTGCCGGGTCGCTCGCACATTCAGCGGGGTTATTGCCGACTGATGTTGCGTTGCCTGGGCGTGCGAATCACCGTGTCCGGCGGGCCGATTCGCAATCTCGCGGGGGTGTTGGTGGTCAGCGGGCACGTGTCCTGGGTGGACATCTTCGCGATCGGCGCCGTCATGCCGGGCAGGTTTGTCGCCCGCGCCGATCTCGTCGACTGGATTGGCCTGGGAATGGTGGCCCGTCTGATGAAGGTCATTCCGATCGACCGCGCGAGCCTGAGGCGCCTGCCTGACGTTGTGAGCACGGTCGCCGACCGGTTGCGTGCGGGCCAGACCGTCGTCGCCTTCCCGGAGGGCACCACGTGGTGCGGCCTGGCGTACGGACCCTTCCGGCCGGCGATGTTTCAGGCCGCGGTCGACGCAGGCCGGCCAGTGCAGCCGCTGCGGCTGAGCTATCACCATCGCGACGGCAGGCCGTCGACGGTGGCGGCCTACGTCGGCGAAGACACGTTGATGGCATCGATCCGCAGGCTGGTCACCGCCCGCCGCACGGTGGTGCATGTGCAGGTCGAGTCGCTGCAGCTGCCCGGAACGTCCCGGCGGGATCTGGCGGCCCGCTGCGAGGCCGCGGTCCGCGGTGACGTGGCGCGGCGTGGTCACGGTCACGCCCTGGTGGCCTGACCTCGGGATCGGGACGGCCATGCCGTGGCGGCTACCATAGAACGGTTATGGCCTCGAACAAGACGGTCTATCTCGATCACGCCGCCACCACCCCGATGCACCCTGCTGCCATCGAGGCGATGACGGCTGTGCTGGCGACGGTTGGCAATGCGTCGTCATTGCACGGCACGGGCCGTGTGGCGCGTCGCCGGATGGAGGAGGCCCGCGAGTCGCTGGCACACCTTCTCGGCGCGCGCCCATCGGAGGTGATCTTCACCGCGGGCGGCACCGAGAGCGACAACCTCGCAGTCAAGGGCATTTACTGGGCCCGGCGCGACACCGATCAGCGCCGCAGGCGCATTATCACCACGCCTATTGAGCACCATGCCGTCCTCGACGCGGTGCAATGGCTCGCCGAACACGAAGGCGCCGAGGTGACCTGGCTGCCAGTCGGTGATGATGGCTCCGTCGCGCCCGCAGCGCTTCGGGAAGCGTTGCAGGCTCACGACGACGTCGCATTGGTGTCGATCATGTGGGCCAACAATGAGGTCGGCACGATCATGTCGATCTCCGAATTAACCGCCATTGCAGCGGAATTCGACGTTCCGATGCACAGCGACGCAATCCAGGCGGTCGGCCAGATACCGGTCGATTTCCCTGCCAGCGGCCTGTCGGCGATGAGCGTGGCGGCCCACAAGTTCGGTGGACCGACGGGGGTAGGCGCGCTGCTGCTGCGGCGCGACACCAGCTGTGTGCCGCTGCTGCACGGTGGCGGTCAGGAGCGCGACGTTCGTTCCGGCACATCGGATGTCGCTGGGGAAGTCGCGATGGCCGCCGCCGCAAAGGTGGCGATCGAGGGCTTGGCGGCCAACAGCGCCCGCGTGCAGTCGCTGCGCGACCGGCTGATCGACGGCGTGCTGACCACGATCGATGACGTGTACCTGAACGGCGCGATCGGTGACGCGCGCCTGCCCGGCAACACCCACTTCACGTTTCGCGGCTGCGAAGGTGATTCGCTGCTGATGCTGTTGGACGCCAAGGGCGTCGAGTGCTCGACGGGGTCGGCGTGCACCGCCGGTGTCGCCCAGCCGTCGCATGTGTTGCTGGCGATGGGCGTCGACCCGGCCAGCGCACGCGGTTCGCTGCGGTTGTCGTTCGGCCACACCAGCACAGAGGCCGATGTCGACGCTGCGCTGGCGGTACTGCCCGCGGCAGTCGAGCGGGCGCGCCAAGCGGCGCTGGCCAGCGCGGGAGCGGCCGAGCAGTGAGGGTGCTCGTCGCAATGAGCGGCGGTGTCGACTCGTCGGTCGCCGCGGCGAGGATGGTCGACGCCGGTCACGACGTCGTCGGCGTGCATCTGGCGTTGTCGGCCGCGCCGGGCACGCTGCGCACCGGATCGCGGGGCTGCTGCTCGAAGGAGGACGCCGGCGATGCTCGCCGCGTCGCCGATGTTCTCGACATCCCCTTCTACGTATGGGATTTCGCCGACCGCTTCTCCGAACAAGTGATCGATGACTTCGTGTCGTCGTACGCCCGTGGCGAGACACCGAACCCGTGTGTGCGCTGCAACGAGCGAATCAAGTTCTCCGCGTTGGCCGCTCGCGCGTTGGCGCTCGGATTCGATGCCGTAGCCACCGGCCATTACGCGCGGCTGTCCCACGGCAGGCTGCGCCGTGCCGTCGACCGTGACAAGGACCAGTCGTACGTGCTGGGCGTGCTGACCGTCGAGCAGTTGCGCCATGCGGCGTTCCCGATCGGCGACACCCCCAAGCCGCAGATTCGCGAGGAAGCCGCACGCCGCGGGCTTGCCGTGGCGGAGAAGCCCGACAGCCATGACATCTGCTTCATCCCGTCGGGGGACACCCGCGCGTTTCTGGGCGGCCGGATCGGCGTGCGCCGCGGCGCGGTCGTCGACGCGGGCGGCACGGTGCTCGCCGAACACGATGGCGTGCACGGCTTCACCATCGGGCAGCGCAAAGGTCTTGGCATCACAGGTCCGGGACCCGATGGACAGCCCCGCTACGTCACCGGCATCGACGCTGACACCGGGACTGTTCATGTTGGCGACGCCGCCGAGTTAAACGTCTGGACGCTCACTGGCGACAAGCCGGTGTTCACCTCCGGTGTTGCGCCCGGGGGCCCGGTGGAGTGTGCCCTGCAGGTGCGCGCGCACGGAGGCATCGCCGACGGCGTGGCCGAGCTGCGTGCCGGGCAGCTGGTGGTTGACCTGCGTGCCCCGCTGCGTGGCGTGGCGCCTGGGCAGACAATGGTGCTCTATCGTCCCGATCCCGACGGGGATGAGGTCATCGGCAGCGCGACGATCGTTCGCCGGCGGGCCGTGGATAACCTCTCTTCTTGTCAGTAGACCGTCGCATAATCGAGCATGTGTTCGAAGAGGCTGCTCCGGGTTTCTTGATCGGTGAGATTGAGGCGAGTCAGCGGCAGCAGTCGGTACTGATGGCGCACCGGTTGGGGGTGGTTGCGGCGTTGTTGTGGCTGCCGATCAGTGAGGCTGATCCGGATCCGGGGTATGCGTTGGTCACCGGGTTCGCCCGCCCATTTTGACGGTGACTGATCAGCTTCACGGTTCATGTCTGCTTCATCGTTCCGTCCCGCAGGTAACGCACGTGCCAGGACAGCGCCTCGTCGAGCAGGTGCGGGGTGTGCTGGCCGCCCGTGGTTGCCATCGCCCGGTCGAGGTAGTCCTGCAGTGCGGGCCGGTAGTCCGGGTGCGCGCAGTGGTCAATGATTTCCTGCGCGCGGCGCCGCGGCGGGAGGCCGCGAAGATCGGCGAGTCCCTGCTCGGTGACGATGACGTGCACGTCGTGTTCGGTGTGGTCGACGTGGCTGGCCATCGGCACGATGCAGGAGATCAACCCGCCTTTCGCGGTCGACGGGGTGACGAACATCGATATGTAGGCGTTGCGGGCGAAGTCGCCGGAGCCGCCGATGCCGTTTTGGATGCTCGAACCCATCAGGTGGGTGGAGTTGACGTTGCCGTAGATGTCGGCCTCGATCATGCCGTTCATCGCGAGGCAGCCCAGCCGGCGGAT
>DASQCE010000299.1:0-14159 GCA_035634855.1 Mycobacterium sp. | reverse complement strand
GAGCCGCACCCGTCGTCCCTCGGGCTCGATCAGTTGCGCGCCGTTTTCCTTTGCGAGCGCGGCGATCTGCTGCGACACGGTCGACGTCGTCAGATGGTGAGTATCAGCGACGGCCCGCATCGAGCCGAGCCGCGAGAGCGCGAGCAACAGCTGCAGGCGTCGGGTGTCCATCGGTCAATTGTCCTAAAAGCTAAAGAGAACAATCTCAAATTGACACGATCATTGAACGATTGACTGACGCTGGGATCGTGTTGCGGTAACGGCCGATGTCGGCTTCGTGGACGGCTAGCCGGTACCCCACCGAGGGATCGTTCTGCAGAAACTCGACTTGTTCATCATGGAGTTTCGTGCGGATAAGGTATGCGTGGACCTTGAGGTAGTGATGTTCGTTGATGTACCCCGGTCCCCAGATACTCTCGAGGATCATTCGGCGTGTGCAGACCTTCCCGACGTGGCGGGCGAGGTAGGCCAGAAAGTCGAACTCTTTGGGCGTGAGGTCAGTCCGTTCACCTCGGTAGCTCGCCTCATACTGCAGCAGGTCGAGCGTTAGTGGGCCGACGTCGAGCTGAGTGATCGGCTCGGCCTGATCGGTGGCGTGGTGGCGAAGCGCGACGCGTAACCGGGCGTCGAGTTCGCGCACGCCGAAGGGTTTGGTGACGTAGTCGTCGGCGCCGCCGTTCACGGCTTCGACCTTGCGGTCTTCTGATCCGTCTGCGGACAGGATGATCACGGGTGTTTGGGTCCATCCCCGTGGTTGATGGAAGACCTGCATACCGTCGATATCCGGGAGCCCGAGGTCAAGAACAACCACAGCGGGCGGGTAGACGGCCGCGTCGGAAAGACCGGCGTCACCGGTCGCGGCGGTACGGACTTGATGGCCAAGGGCACGCTGTCCGACGCGGCATGCCGCCAGCAGTGCGGTGTCGTCGTCGATGACGAGGACGGTCGCCATTTCAGTGCTCCTCGGGCAGGTCTGTAGCAATACCGAGGGCGAAGCAGAAAGTGGCGCCGCCTCTGGGGACGTTATCGACCCAGATCCGTTGGCCGTGCGCGTCGCGGAAGGTCTTGGCGATCGTCAGTCCCAGGTCGGTGCCGGTGTCGGCTTCGCGGCGAAGGAAGAGGCCGAAGATCTCTACAGCAGGTCGGGCAGGGGCGGTCCCCGACGAGCAATGTGGACAGCTCAAACAGCCGCCGGATCTACCGCCCCCGTTCGCGCGCTTGGGCACGGGCGAGATTCATTCCGGCAACTACTCGGGCCACCGGGAGCATGACGGCGGCGTAGACGACCAGTGCTACCCAGTTCTCGGTGGCCCGACACGGAGGGTGAGGTAGGGCGGAATGAAGAAGAAGTCATAGACCATAAGCGGGCGATGACACTGATAACGCCCGCGAGGTAACCGCCGCTGGCAACCCCGACGACAACTGGAATCGCGAGCACCAGCGCCGTGGTCGCCGGGCTGAGGTGCGCACGCAAGGGCAACACGATCGCGGTCAGTACGGCTATGCAGGTCAGCGCCGCCAGCGTTCCGTCTCTCGGCGCAACCGTGCGGACGGCAACATCGGTTATCGCTGGCGAGCTGATGGTTCAGCAGCGCCGTCGGGGCGCAAGCCAGGCAGAAGATCCTTCGACGCCCGTGGACGCTGGCGCACAGCCGCCGTGACGACCAGCACCAGGGTCAGCACTTCGACGACGACGGTGATCGCAGCGTAGGGTGATGGTTCCCAACCGGTTTCGGTGAAACCGAAGAGGCCGACGGTACGCGACAGCGCGAACGCGACCAGCGAGCCCGCCGCCCCGATTGCGGCGCACAGTTGCAGCCACCCCGGTCCGCCGGCCAGGATCAGCACCGCAAGCGCGCAGAAGACGCTGCCCTGCACCAGGAAGGCTGGCCCTACCGCGGGGATGTCACGGTAGCCGTGGATGTAGAGGTAGGCGTGTATGACGCCGCTGACCGCGACGGTGACGCTGATCGCTGTTCTGATTGCCAGATCCATGATCTTCATGTGAGCTTCTGATCCTTCAGTGCGAGGGACTGCTGGCCCTTGGTGTAACTGACTTCGCGGATGCCCAGCGCATCGCGCAGCTTTCCGGCGGGCAGCGTCACCGGTTTGGGTGCGGGACCCTGACCCGGCGCGGGCAGCGGATAGGCGGTAGTAGTGGCGCTGTAGAACGTCACATTGCCCTCGGTCTTCGAAAACAGCTGGTGGACATGGCCGTTGAGGCATGTCACCGACGAGAACCGCTTGAGGTAGCTCAATGCTTGCGTGGCGTCGTCGGTGCCCCACCCCCAGTCCGGGTACATGGCGAATAGTGGGATGTGGCTGAACACGATGATCGGGGTGTCGCTAGACAGGCCCGCGACGTCCTTCTCGACGAACTCGAGCTGGTCGGCGCCGAGATGTCCGAGCTTCTGCATGTTCAGCGTGTTCACCAGGCCGATGATGTGCACACCTGCGATGTCGAAGCTGTACCACCCGTCGCCGCGGGTGCCCGCGCCGAAGGCTTGCCGATACTTCTGTCCCGCATCATCTGTCGAGTCGTGTTCACCGGGAACGGTGAATACGTGCGGCGTGTTCAGCTCGCCCAGCATGTGCTTGACCTGATCGAACTGATCGGGCGTGGCCAGGTGGGTCAGATCGCCGGTGTGGATCACGAAATCGGGTGTGTAGTCGAGGCCGTTGATCTGGCCGATGGCGTGGTTGAACGTATCGGTCACGTTGGTATTCGCCGGGCCTTTGAACCCGATGTGGCTGTCGCTGATCTGGGCGAACCGCATCGCAGGCTTTGCCGGTTGCGCGGCGCCTGCCGACCCCGCGACGTGTGAGATCACCTCGCCGCCGGCGACGGTCAGCACGACGGCCGCGCCGAACCAGGCGCTGTGGCGCATCAGCTGCCGTCGGGTCATGCCGTCTGGGTCGTGCTCTGCACTCATTTGGTCACCACCACGGTGCCGGTCATGAACGGATGGATGGAGCAGACGTAGTCGTAAGAGCCAGGCGCGGTGAACGTAAAGCTGTACGTGCCATGGGTGTCCATTCCTGGCGAGTGGAAAGAGCCGTCCTTGCCGGCGACGGTGTGGGGCTCCTCGTCCTGGTTGGTCCAGGTGACCGTCGCGCCGACCGGGACGGTCAGCGTCGCCGGGTTGAACTTGAAGTTGCTGATGCTCACGGCCGTCCCGCCTTGCGGGGCGGGTGAGTCAGCGGTCGTCGCCGATGCCGAAGCGGGTGGTGACTGCATACCGGACATGGCAGGCATGGCAGAGCCGGACATACCCGGGGTCATGCCCGACTGAAAGCTGACTGACGGGCTGGCAGCAGTGGTGTTGGATGCGGGGCTGGAACACGCCGCGGTGAACAGGACGCCGACGGCGGCGAGACTGGCTATGACCTTCACACTGTAGAGATAGGTGGGCGGTTACACTTCAGGCCGGCTCGTTGGGCGGCTTCTCCGCCACGAACACCTCGATGGATCCGTCCAGCTCGCGAACGTCCAGCCGCGGTAACGGGTCTGGGGCGATTCGCAGCAGATGGCCGAGGACCTGGCCGGTAGGTGAGAACGAGGTCGGATGACAGGGGCAGTGCAGCTGGTCTAGGGGCCGGTCGAACCACAACCTGCAGCCCTGGTGCGTGCACACCCCCGAGATCGCCTCGGGTTGGCCGTTGACCCGACGCACGAACCCGACCACCGAACCGACGTCAAAGGGACGCATCACGCCGGCGGGCACATCTGCGCTTGCCGCGACGACTTGCCAGCTGCCGTCACCGGGTTGCATCGAAGGCCTGTTGGCGTGCGAGCGGCCGTCAGGGGCGACGCGCTCAGTAGCGGCTCCGGCGACAACGCCGGCACTCCCTGCCAGCGCGGCGGCCGACGCGGCGACAACCACCTGCCTACGTGTTGCGTGCGGTCCGTTAGGGGGTCGGCGTTTTCCTGGGCGCCCGGTATCCATGCGGCCAGCCGGCGCTGGAGGTCGGTCAGGAAGTCTTCGCTTGGCGCACCGCTGGCCGTACGGGCGGCACGCAATTCGATAGCCGTACGTATCTGCGCGGCTTCGAAGCGATCGGCGTCAAACGGCCGGGGTCGGCGCCCACAGAGTAGGTCGTCGATATAACGACGCAGTCTACGGGCGTTCAATGTTCATCCTTTTCGGTGAGCGCGGCGGCCCGTCGTAGTGCTCGGTGCTGCAAAACCTTGGCGTTGGCGACGCTCACACCCATTTGAGTTGCCGACTCGTTGATCGAACGACCCTGCAAGAACCGCAAATCCAGAATCCGGCGATAATTGTCCGGAAGCGATGCGAGCACGCGACGAACTTGTTGCGCAGCCGCGATGTCGACAGCATGATCGGCCTCGTGCGACACCTCCGGAACATCATCGATCGATGTGATGTCGCACCCTGTGGTCTGGCGCCAGTGCGCAGCCAGAACCGAACGCGTGATGGCGCGCAAATACCCGCGAACCTGGGCCACCGTTGCCGTGGTTCGCAGCGGCCTTAGCGCGGCTAGAAACACCTCGGCAGTGAGATCCTCGGCGTCGGGCACGTTGCCGATGCGCTTGACGATCATGCGATAGACCCAGATGGCGTTGTCCGCATACACCGCCGCCCAATCCGGGTAGCAGCTCCCGGTGTCGGCCACCACTCGCAGGCCGGCCCCGGCAGTGGGTTCCCGTTGCGCCATCATCTTTGGTGAATACGGCAGCAGTTACAAATCAGTCGTCGAACGCCCGAAGTAGGTGACCGGTTAAGCGGGCCCAGCGCGCGGCTCACCGCTGCGAATCGTCGCCTGCAAGCTCAGTCTGTCCACGAAATTCGTTGTTGAACAACCGAACCCGATTCTCAGTCGGTCACCCGCACATTGGATGCGCCGGGCATGCTCCGTCTCTTAGAGCCGAATCATCCACCCCTGCATGATACGTCGACGTAGACGGTATCGAACTGCGTTGGGTCGATGCGTGCTCCTGCTGAGTCAATGTTAGAGTTATTCAATCCCTCAACACCAGGAACCTTGCAGCTTGACAGCGGAAAGGCCTGACCCCCATTGATTATGACGTTGTAGCCCTTTGCCTGCAGGGCGTTCACGGTGTCTTGAGCGTTGCCGAAGTTGGCGAAGCCCGACGGGCCGCCGCAGTCTCACCCGCGACTCCCAAGGCTGAAACCGTAAGGGTACCGAAGCAGGCCGCAGCAAGAAACATCTTCATTATCAATACCCTTCGTCTTTGCGCGCACCATTTCTGGGGGCAACGACCGAGAGCGGACACCGCACGCGGCCCCTACCAATAAGTAGGGTCGAGGGTTACGCCCAAAGCGATACTCGACCAACGACGCGTTACATCCGATCATCGACGATGGGTCAGTACTGGCTCAGCGCCTCCCACAAGGCATCGCTGGCCTTGTGCGCGAGTACTCCTTATCGATCGAGCTGTCGTGTCAGCTGACGGTGATACGCAGGGTCGTGAAGCCACGCAGAACGTTGTTGAGGATTCGCTTCTCCTCTTCAATGGTGAAGCGCCGGACGCGCTTGGCCAGCTCGGTGAACAGCGCCATCATTTCGATCCGAGCCAGATTCATGCCGACGCAGGCGTGCGGGCCGGCACCGAAACCCAAGTGATCTCCGGGGCGCCGCAGCACATCGAACCGATCGGGGTGGGGATACTTACGCTCGTCTCGGTTTGCGGCGCCATAGAACACGATGGCGCGCGAGCCGGCGGGCAGCAAACCGTCCATGTCCACGTCCCGGGCGACGTAACGGGAGAAGCCCCGGATCGGAGCGTCGTAGCGCAGTACCTCGTTGATGGCGCTCGGTATCAGCCGCGGGTCTTCGCGTACCATGTCCCACTGATCGGGGTACTTTGCGAACAGCCACACCGCGTTAGTGATAGCGAAGATCGTGGTGTCCAGGCTGGGGCCCAGGTAGTCGATCATCATCGCGGGGCACGCCTGCGCGGGCACCTCACCGCGCGCGACCGCGTCGTGGATTCCCATTGCCCAGCCGCCGGGCTTGAGCTTGTCGGGCACGGCCTCATTGGTGGCGTAATGCATCATCTCGTCCAGTACAAAAAACGATGCGCTGTTTCTGTCGTTGATTGGCCCGAAGCAGTTGAACATCTCGTCGGCCCAAATGAGCATTCGCTCGCGGCCCTTCTCGGGCAGCCCGACGAGATTGGAAACCACGGTCACCGGAAGGTGATTCGCCAAGTCGGTTACCGCGTCGAAGGTGCCTTTCCCGACAAGTTTCTCCACCACCGCCTCCGCCTCGGCCCTGATCTCATCGCGCACCGGCCGTAGTGCCCTCGGTGTCAGCGGACGCACGAGCACATCGCGCAGCGCGTCATGGTCGGCTCCGTCGCTGCACAGCGTGTTACCGCGCAGCACCTGGTTCATCCGGTCGTTCATCATTACCCCGTAGCTAGACGGGAAGGACTCCCAATCCTCCAGCGCCCGCCGGACCGAGGCGTACCGGGTGAGGGCGAACATCTCGTACTGCGGTAGCCACGCGGCGGGGCCGGCATCGCGCAGCTGCTTGTACCCCGGCCAGGGATCGAGCAATGCCTCGTCGGTGTACGGATCGTGATGTGACCAAGGGGCTTTACCGTTCACAGCTGTTACGGGCGAGGATTTGCCACGTTGATCTTGACGTTCCATGGTGGCGAGGCTAGGCAGCGTGTCCGCACAGTTCCACCGGCCTCGGGTGAATCCGCGCTGTGTGGCTAAAAGTTCGCGTTTCGTGGTCAGCGCGCAGCGTGCAGGGCCTGCGCCGGTGTGTTGCCAAACTTCATCTTGTGCGCGGCGGCGAACCGGCCGAGGTGGGTGAACCCCCAGCGGTGGGCCATCGCGGCCACGGTGGTGTGGGCGGGTCTGCCGACGGTGCTCGACGATTGCGCGTAGGGCAGTCACGGCTCCATCGACCGCCGCGGAATTCAACCGAGGTCCGAACGCGTCGTCACCAGCTACGTCTCCGCAACGGATTTGGTCCATCGCTACGCCCGCTTGAGCCGCTCAATTCGATCCGACGGCTCGATCGGCGGCCCCGCCCTCCAGCGTGGGACCGCAGGCAGGCGCTGGTGAAGCTGTCCCTGTCAACACCAGGATGCGCAAGGCCTGGATGCCGAGCCTTCTACGGGAATTTGGTACTTGCTCGCTGCGCTCATGTGCGCGTAGCCGCATTCGGGCCGACGGTGCCGGTGCAGATGCGAACACCACGCCAGAAAGTATGACCGTGCCGATCGAGACCCTCACCACCAGGCGGACAGCGTCATCGAACGCCGCATCGGTGCCGGCCCGGCCGCCGATGCCCCGGACCGTCGGGCGCGGCCGGTGGCTGCGCCTATATCCAGTCGCGCTCGGTCTGGGCGGCCTGGGCGGGTCGTGGCGCACGGCCGCCGGGCTCGGCGCACCGCTCTGGCCGGCGATGTGCTTGGTGGTGCTGTGTTTTGGCGCATGGATCACGATCACGGCTTTGTATGTCGTGGCTGGTGGCGGCGATCCGCGGGCGTTGATCGCCGACTTGCGTCACCCAGATCAGGGCTTCGCTGTCGGCTACATCCCGGTGATCCCGCTATTGCTACTGGCGCAGGTCCGCGCGCAGACGTCGGGATTGCGCATCCTCGACCTTGGGGTGGTTGCGGTGTGGGCCATCGTGACGGCAGCCCTTGTCGCACATTGGATTACGACTCCACGCGATCGCCACGCCATCCATCCCGGACTTTCCTTGCCAGTAGTGGCTGGTCCGTTCATTTCCTGCATCTCGTTGCAGGCGAACAGCTGGCATCTTCTGGCTCAGGGCATGTTCGCGGTCGGCGTGTTCTTCTGGATGACGTTCGGCACCGTGATTCTTGGTCGCCTGATGACCGAACAACGTCTTCCTGACGCGCGGTTTTCGACACTGGCGGCGTTGATGGTTCCGCCGGCGACGGCCAGCGTTGCCTGGTTCGGCTTGAACGACAACCGAATCACCACGCTGGGCACCGGCTTGGCCGCGGTGCTGGCGATGATGGCGCTGATCCAGCTCTTCATCGTTCCCGAGTATCTTCGCCGGCCGTTCACGGTTTCGGCGTGGACGTTCAGCTTCCCGTTGGCGGCGGCGGCGAACACGGTTGGCCACTGGGCCATCGCGGCACCGCTTCCGGCGGTCCGCGTGCTCGCGTGGTCGAGTCTGGTGCTCGCCACGGCGACGATTGGCCTGCTCGCAGTCCTCACCGTGCGCATGCTATGGCGGACAAGTCGGGCCGCCACGACGCGGTCGGGGCCGTCGCCGGCCTGCGATGTTGGGGCGCTTGTCGATTGACTCGATCAGCAGCCCAAGCGATCACCTGTTTCCGACGACGAAAGGTACGCACATGACCGCCGAAATCCGTGGGTACACCCGGTCTGATCGCATAGCGGGGCTCTATGCCAGCGACCCGCGACTGCAGGCGGCAAGGCCGTCGCAGGCTGTCGTTGAAGCGGCGCGCCGGCCAGGGATTCGACTTGCCGAGCTACTGCGCACCTTCATGGAGGGCTACGCCGACCGGCCGGCCCTAGGCACGCGTGCCTCATCGGTGGTGCGAGACCCGGTGACTGGGCGATCTGAGCAGCGGTTGTTGCCGGCGTTCGACACGATCACCTACGGGGAGCTCTGGTCCAACGTGACGGCAATGGCCGCGGCCTGGACTGGCGACGACCAAACGGTGCACCCGGGCGACTTCGTCGCGACGATCGGCTTCGCCAGCGCCGAGTACCTGACCGTCGATTTGGTCTGCAACTATCTCGGGCTGGTCTCCGTTCCGCTGCAGCACAATTCGACGGTGTCGCGGTTGGCGCCCATCTTCGCCGAGACCACACCGCGAGTGCTGGCCGTCAGCGCCGCCTACCTTGACCTGGCGGTGGAGTCCGCGCTGGGCAGCCCGTCGGTCCGCCGTGTGACGGTGTTCGATTACGACCCCGACGTCGACGCGCAGCGAGAAGCACTGGAGCAGGCGCGTATTCGGCTGACGCCGAGGTCAGTGACGGTGGAGACTCTACCCGAGGTTATCGCGCGCGGGCGGACACTGCCGGTGCCGCCCGGCTTCGACGGCGCCGACGACCAGCGCCTGGCCATGATCCTCTACACCTCGGGCAGCACCGGCCTGCCCAAGGGCGCGATGTGGACCGAGCGCATGCTGTGCGCGCTGTGGACCAGCGACATCGTCACTGAAAGCGATGCCCCCGTCGTCAATGTCAACTTTATGCCGCTGAACCATCTGGGTGGACGCATGCCCTTGGCGTCGTCGTTTCAAACAGGCGGCACAGGCTATTTCGTTCCCGAAAGCGATCTGTCCACCCTGTTCGAGGACTGGCGCCTGGTCCGGCCCACACAGTTGGCGGTGGTGCCCCGGGTGGTCGACATGCTGTTTCAGCGTTATCAGACTCGGGTGGACCGGTTGCGCGACGAAGGTGAGGGGCCCGAGGAGGCCGACGCCATCGCGAAGGACGAGTTGCGCGACGATGTGCTCGGCGGTCGGGTGCTCGGCGGGTTCGTCGGCACCGCACCGCTGGCCGCCGAGATGCGCGCATTCATCGAGTCCTGCGTCGACGCGCAGCTGTTCGACGTCTACGGCCTCACCGAGGTCGGCGGGGTCGCGCGCGACGGGGTCATCACCCGCCCGCCGGTGATCGACTACAAGCTCATCGATGTGCCCGAGCTGGGCTACTTCACCACCGACCAGCCGTACCCGCGCGGCGAGTTTCTCGTCAAAACGGCAACGGCCACACCCGGTTACTACCACCGGCCCGACGTCAGCGCCGAGGTGTTCGACGCCGAAGGCTACTACCGGACCGGCGACGTGATGGCTGAGGTCGCCCCGGACCATCTGGTCTACGTTGATCGCCGCAACAACGTGCTCAAGCTCGCTCAGGGCGAATTCGTCGCGGTGGCCAACCTGGAAGCCGTCTACGCCGGCGCGCCGCTGGTCCGTCAGATCTTCGTCTATGGCAACAGCGAGCGCTCCTGGTTGCTGGCAGTTATCGTGCCGACTAGCGAGGCGCTCTCGCGCTATCCCGACGTCAAGGAACTCAAGAGCGCGTTGCGGGACTCGTTGCGCACGACGGCGCGCGCCGCCGAACTGCAGTCCTACGAGGTACCCGCCGACTTCCTCATTGAGACCGACCCGTTCACTATCGCTAACGGTTTGCTCTCCGGTGTCGGAAAGCTGTTGCGGCCCACACTAAAAGAGCGCTACGGCGAGCGACTCGAGCAGCTCTACACCCAGCTGGCGCACGCCCGCTCCGACGAACTACGGGCACTGCGCGAAGCAGTCGACTCTCAACCGGTGATCGACACGGTGATCAAAGCCGCACAGGCGCTGCTCGGTCTGCCCGGGGCGGCACCCACACCCGACGTGCACTTCACCGACCTCGGCGGGGACTCGTTGTCGGCGCTGAGCTTCTCGAACTTGCTGGGGGAGTTGTTCGGGGTTGAGGTGCCGGTGGGTGTGATCATCGGGCCGGCCGCCGACCTGGCCGCACTGGCCGGCTATGTCGAGTCCGAGCGCGCCTCGGGTGGCCAGCGTCCGACCGCGAGCAGTGTGCACGGCGTCGGCGCCACGTCACTCGCGGCGGCGGATCTGACGCTGGACAAGTTCATCGATGAGGCGACGTTGAAGGCGGCCGTCTCGGTACCGGCAGCCGTTGATCGGGTTCAGACGGTCCTGTTGACCGGTGCGAACGGCTACCTCGGCCGGTTCCTGGCGTTGGAGTGGCTGCAGCGGCTGGCGGCTACCGGCGGGCGGTTGATCACTCTGATGCGCGGAGAGGACGCCGAGTCGGCCCGGCGCCGACTGCAGCAGGTATTCGACTCCGACCCCGCCATGTCTGACGAGTTCCGCGAGTTGGCCGCCGGTCATCTCGAGGTGATTCCCGGCGATATCGGCGAGCCGAATCTCGGCCTCGACGAGGCGACGTGGCAGCGGCTGGCGCGCGAGGTCGATCTCATCGTGCATCCGGCAGCGCTGGTCAACCACGTGCTGCCGTATGCGCAATTGTTCGGCCCCAACGTCGTTGGCACCGCCGAGGTGATTCGCCTGGCGATCAGCGAGCGGCTCAAGCCGGTGACCTACCTGTCTACGGTCGCTGTGGCCATGGGGATGGCCGACTTCGTCGAAGACGGCGACATCCGAGAAGTCAGCGCACATCGGCCGATCGACAACGGGTATGCCAACGGCTACGCCAATAGCAAGTGGGCCGGAGAGGTGCTGCTTCGCGAAGCGCACGATCTGTGCGGGCTACCGGTCAGCGTGTTCCGATCCGATTTGATCCTGGCGCACAGCCGGTTCGCTGGTCAGCTCAACGTGCCGGATGCGTTCACCCGCTTGCTGATCAGCGTGCTGTCGACCGGAATCGCGCCGCGCACCTTCTACGCTGAGGACGTGTCGGGTCAGCGGCCGCGGGCACATTACGACGGCCTTCCGGCTGATTTCGTCGCCGAGGCCATCACCACCATCGGCGGCGACGGTCTTGACGGCTACCGGTCCTACGACGTGATGAACCCGCACGACGACGGCATCTCGCTGGACGTCATCGTTGACTGGCTCATCGACGAGGGAGCATCGATCACCCGCATCGACGACCACGCCGAGTGGATCGCCCGATTCGAAGCGGCCCTGCGCTCGCTGCCCGAACCGCAACGCCAGCGCACGGCGTTGGCCCTGCTGGACGCCTATCGCGTCCCGGAGCAGCCGCTGCGCGGCGCCGTCGCCCCGACGGAGGTCTTCCGGGAGGCGGTGCGGGCCGCCAAAGTGGGCCCGGCACACGATATTCCGCACATCAGCATCGAACTCATTCGTAAGTACCTGACCGATCTGAAGATATTGGCGCTGCTGTAACCTCCTCGGCTCCCCGACCCGCGCCACTCCTGCCCAGATCGCGCTGGCTGGCTGCTGGCGCAGGGCGACGACATCGCCCCGATCCCCGGCACCAAGCGGGTCGCCCGAGTCGAGGAGAACACAGCCGCAGACGGCGTCGTGCTGAGCACCGATCACGTCGAACGGCTCAACAACCTCACGCCAGCCTCCGGCGAACGCCACGACGAAGGAAACATGGCCGCCATCGACCGCTGACCCATCGTTCATGATTGCTGAACGGTATGTCCGGGAAAATCACGTGGACATGAACGGTTGCAGTGCCGTTCAATGCAGAGGTGACCACCAACCAAGCTCGCACCGGCGCCCTGATGGCGATGGGTTCGATGCTGTGCGTCCAGGTCGGCCTCGCGATCGCCGTGACGCTGATCGACCGCATCGGCGTCGAGGGCGCCGCGTGGCTGCGGCTGGCGTGGGCCGGCGTGCTGATGCTCGTCATTGTCCGGCCGCGCTTCGCGGCGTTCACCTGGGCGACCTTTCGGGTGTGCGTCGTGCTTGGCGTGGTCACCGCAGCCGTCACCCTGCTGTTCATGGCGGCAATCGATCGCATTCCACTGGGGACTGCCAGCGCAATCGAATTCCTCGGGCCGCTCGGCGTCGCTGTGGCGCACGGAAAGGGCGGGCACCGCGTCGTGTGGCCGGGTCTCGCCGCCGTCGGCGTTGTGTTGCTTACCCGGCCGTGGGACGGCGCAGTCGATCCGGTTGGGGTTTTGTTTGCGCTCGCCGCGGCCGCGTGCTGGGCCTGCTACATCCTGCTCACCCAGCGCGCTGGCGACCAGGTTTCCGGTATCAACGCCCTGGCAGTGTCAATGCCCGTCGCAGGCCTGGTTGCCACCGTTGTGGTCGGTCCGTCGGTGTTGCCCCGGATGACTCCCGAGATCCTGCTGATCGGCGTGGGCCTGGCGATCCTGCTGCCCGTCGTGCCATTCGCCCTGGAATTGCTCGCGCTGCGCCGGTTGACCACCGCGGCGTTCGGAACTCTGATGGCACTCGAGCCCGCATTCGCGATGATTGTCGGCCTCGTGGTGCTCCACCAAGCCCCCGGCCCGGCGGGCATCGTCGGCATCTGCTTCGTGGTAGCCGCAGGCATCGGTGCAGCTCGCACTGGCGCCCGCTCGTCGCCGGTGCCCGTCGAGGTCGGCTAGGGAAGCGACGAGATCTGCACTAGGGCTGTAAGGAGACGAAAACCACAGCCTTGGTGCAGATCTCGTTGAGCTACCCTCGGGTCATGGACCGCGGAATGTTCGACTCGCCCATCTTTCGCATCGTCAACAACATCTTCGTCGGACTCATCGACGCGCCCATTGTGGGGTCGGTGGTACGTCGCGCCCTGATCAATATCCGCTATGTCGGCCGCCGCTCGGGCAAGACGATCCAGACCCCCGTGGGTTATCGGCGCGCGGGCGACAGGATCGTCATCAACGTCGTTTCACCCGACAAGAAGACGTGGTGGCGCAATTTCCTCGGCGAGGGCGGCTCGATCACGCTGTTGAAGCTCGACGGCGCCGACCGCACCGGGCACGCGCTCGCCGACCGTGACGACAACGGCCGCGTCACGGTGACGGTCCAGCTGGACTAGGCCTCGATTCGCTTGCGCCGGTAGAGTGTTCCCACGGCGAGCAGGACCAGGCTGATCACCAGGATGGCCGTCGCCAGCACGTTGATCTGCGGGGGCACCGCGGCCTTCACCGCCGCGTTCACATACAGCGGATAGGTCACCGTCGAGCCGCTGACGAAGTAGGTGATGATGAAGTCGTCCAGCGAGAGCGCAAACGACAGCATGCCGGCGGCCACGATGCCCGGAACGATCAGGGGCAGTGTCACTTTGAAGAACGTGCGTGTGGGGCCGGCCCCGAGGTCCATCGAGGCGTCCTCCAGGGTCCAGTCGAATCCGCGCATTCGAGCTCGGACGGTCATCGCGATGAAGCTGATCTCGAACGCAATGTGCGCAATCAGGATTGTGGTGTATCCCGCTGCCCAGCCGATGTCGAGGAACAGAGTCAGCAGCGCCGCGCCAAACACGACCTCCGGGGCCGTCAGCGGAAGCACAAGGAAGGTGTCCACGGCGCTCTGCCCCCGGAACCGCTGGCGCACAAGGGCTATGGCCACCAGGGTGCCCAACACCAGAGCGATAGCGGTGGACACGGCGGCGACGTTGAGGCTGAGTTTCAGCGCATTGGCCAGGGCCGGGTACTTGAACGGGTGCGCCCAATTGTTGAGGGTGAAGCCCTGCCACGTGTAGTTGAACTTGCCCTGGGGGTTGTTGAACGAGAACAGGATGATCACG
>DASQCE010000298.1:0-4063 GCA_035634855.1 Mycobacterium sp. | reverse complement strand
CGTCGCGGAGGTGGAGAACCCCGACTGCCATCTGGCGTGGACGACGCTCGCGGGCATCGGTCAGGTGGAAAGTCACCACGGCACCTACCGCGGCGCGGTCATCGCGCCGAACGGCGACGTCACGCCGCCGATCCGCGGGGTCCGCCTGGACGGCACCAACGGCAACCTGGAGATCATCGACAACGACGGCGACGCTGACGGCGAACCGGAGTACGCAAGAGCGATGGGGCCGATGCAGTTCATCCCCGAGACGTGGAAGCTATACGGCGTCGACGCCAACAACGACGGCATCATCAGCCCGGACAATTTCGACGACGCGGCGTTGTCGGCGGCCGGCTATCTGTGCTGGCGGGGCAAGGACCTGGCCAAGCCCCGCGGCTGGATGGACGCGCTGCACGCTTACAACCACTCCGACCAGTACGCCCGCACGGTGCGGGACTGGGCGACGGCCTACGCCAACGGACAGCCCCTCTAAACACGCCGCGGGCGTGTACACGCTCTAGGCTCAATTGCGTCCAGACCACTTCTGACCAAGACCCAAGGAGGCGCAAGTGCCCATCATCGAGCAGGTCGGAGCCCGCGAGATCCTCGATTCACGTGGCAACCCGACGGTCGAGGTCGAAGTGGCCCTGCTGGACGGCACGTTCGCCCGTGCCGCGGTGCCCTCGGGCGCGTCGACCGGCGAGCACGAGGCGGTGGAACTGCGCGACGGCGGTAGCCGCTACGGCGGCAAAGGCGTCGAGAAGGCGGTGGCGGCCGTGCTCGACGAGATCGCGCCCGCGGTCATCGGCCTGAGCGCCGACGACCAGCGGCTGGTCGACCAGGCGCTGGTGGACCTTGACGGCACGCCGGACAAGTCGCGGCTGGGCGCCAACGCCATGCTCGGGGTGTCACTGGCGGTGGCCAAGGCCGCGGCGGAGTCGGCGGCGCTACCGCTGTTCCGCTACGTCGGCGGGCCCAACGCGCACATCCTGCCGGTGCCGATGATGAACATCCTCAACGGCGGCGCGCACGCCGACACCGGCGTCGACGTCCAGGAGTTCATGGTCGCGCCGATCGGTGCGCCCAACTTCAAGGAGGCACTGCGCTGGGGCGCCGAGGTGTACCACTCGCTGAAGTCGGTGCTCAAGAAACAGGGGCTGGCCACCGGCCTCGGCGACGAGGGCGGGTTCGCACCCGACGTGGCCGGCACCACGGCCGCGCTGGATCTGATTCTGAGCGCCATCGAGGCGACCGGCTTCAAGCCGGGTTCGGACATCGCGCTGGCGCTCGACGTTGCCGCCACCGAATTCTTCACCGCCGGAACGGGTTACAGCTTCGAGAAGGAGACCCGCACCGCCGAACAGATGTCTGAGTTCTACGCCGGGCTGATCGACGCCTATCCGCTGGTGTCGATCGAGGACCCGCTGTCAGAGGACGACTGGGACGGCTGGGTGGCGCTGACGACGGCCATCGGCGACCGCGTCCAGCTGGTCGGTGACGACCTGTTCGTCACCAACCCGGAGCGTCTCGAGGAGGGCATCGAAAAGGGCGCGGCCAACGCACTTTTGGTGAAGGTAAATCAGATCGGCACGCTCACCGAGACGCTGGATGCGGTCGCGCTGGCGCACTCCAGCGGCTACCGCACGATGATGAGTCACCGCAGCGGCGAGACCGAGGACACCACCATCGCCGACCTCGCCGTCGCGGTCGGCAGCGGTCAGATCAAGACCGGTGCACCTGCGCGCAGCGAGCGGGTCGCCAAGTACAACCAGCTGCTGCGCATCGAGGAGACGCTCGGCGACGCCGCCCGCTATGCCGGTGACCTTGCCTTCCCGCGCTTCTCGGTGGGCGATGAGCCGCTTGCGCGAAGAGCAGACAGCGAGGCCAAATAACCCGTGCCCGAGGCGAAACGGCCCGACCCGAAGCGACGGTCCCCTGCGGGCCGTCCGAAGGGGACGGCGCCTGCCCGCCGCCAGCCGCGCGCGACCGAGACGCGCCCGGCGCCGGAGACCGAGCTCAAGGAAAAGCCGGACGACACCATCCGCGAATCGATCATCGCGTCGGCAGAGCAGCAGTCCGAACAGCGGTTCGGTTCCGCCGCCCGGCGTGCGGCGATTCTGGCCGCAGTGGTCTGCGTGCTCACCCTGACCATCGCCGGTCCGGTGCGCACCTACTTCGCGCAGCGCACCGAGATGAAGCAGTTGAAGGCGACTGAGGAACAGTTGCGTGCGCAGATCGCCGATCTCGAAGAGCAGAAGGTCAAACTCGCCGACCCGGTGTTCATCGCGGCGCAGGCACGTGAGCGCCTCGGATTCGTGATGCCAGGCGACATTCCATACCAGGTGCAGTTGCCGGCGAACGTCGGCGTGCCAGGGACGCCCGACAGCGGACCCACGACGGCGAAGCGGGACGAACCCTGGTACACGTCACTGTGGCACACCATCGCCGATGCGCCGCATGGTGTTTCGCCGACCATCGCACCCGAGCCGCCCTCGCCGGGACCGCCACCGCCTTCGCCGGCTCCGCCCAGTGCGCCCCCTCCCGGTGGTTGACGCAGCGGATCTCGACGCCATCGCACGGCAACTCGGCCGGGAGGCCCGCGGTGTGCTCGAGATCGCCTACCGCTGCCCGAACGGCGAGCCCGGCGTCGTCAAGACGGCACCGAGACTGTCTGACGGAACGCCATTTCCGACGTTGTATTACCTAACCCACCCAGTGTTGACCGCCGCGGCCAGCCGGCTTGAATCGTCGGGCCTGATGCGCGAGATGACCGAACGGCTGCAACAGGAACCACAGCTGGCCGCCGCGTACCGCAGCGCGCACGAGTCCTACCTGGCCGAGCGCGACGCGATCGAACCGTTGGGCACGACGTTTTCTGGTGGCGGCATGCCCGAGCGGGTCAAGTGTCTGCATGTCGTTATCGCGCACTCGCTGGCCAAGGGGCCCGGTGTGAATCCTTTTGGCGACGAAGCGCTGGCGGTGTTGGCCGACGAGCCGGCGATGGCAGGCATCCTGGAGAAAGGCAGGTGGACGTGGGCTCCCGAGGGCGACCGCGAGTGAGGATCGCAGTGCGGAACGCGCGAGGACTGGAGCGAGTGGGAGTCGAGGCATGAGTAGGGTGGCGGCGGTCGACTGCGGCACCAACTCGATCCGGCTCTTGATCGCCGACAACGTCGACGGCCGTTTGCAGGATGTGCACCGCGAGATGCGGATCGTGCGGTTGGGTCAGGGCGTCGACGCCACAGGGCAATTCGCGCCCGACGCGCTGGCGCGCACCAAGTCGGCGTTGGTCGATTACGCCGAGCTGCTGCGCAGTTTCGAGGTACCCAAGATGCGGATGGTGGCGACGTCGGCCGCCCGCGACGCCGCCAACCGCGACGTGTTCTTCGAGATGACCGCCGAGGTGCTGGGTGCGGTGGTTCCGGGTGCGGTCGCGGAGGTGATCACCGGCACCGAGGAGGCCGCGTTGTCCTTCCACGGTGCCGTGGACGAATTAGACCCCGCCTCAGCACCTTTCGTGGTCGTCGACCTCGGCGGCGGGTCGACCGAACTGGTGCTGGGTTCGCGCGACGTCGAAGCGAGCTTTTCGGCCGACATCGGGTGCGTGCGGCTGACCGAGCGCTGCCTGCACTCCGATCCGCCGACGGCGGTGGAGACCGCCGCCGCGCGGGAAGTGGTCCGCGAGGGGCTGGGCGAGGCGCTGCGGGTGGTGCCCGTCGACCGGGCCCGGACCTGGGTGGGAGTGGCCGGCACCATGACCACGCTGTCGGCGCTGGCGCAGCAGATGACAACCTACGATGCGGAGGCGATCCACCTTTCCCGGGTGGGGTTCGATGATCTGCTGCAGGTATGCGACGAGTTGATCGCGATGACGCGTCAGCAACGCGCCGCGCTGGGACCGATGCACGAGGGCCGCGTCGACGTCATCGGCGGCGGCGCGATCATCGTCGAGGAACTCGCGTATGCACTGGGTAGCAGGGCGGCCATCGACGAGCTGGTGGTCAGCGAGCACGACATCCTGGACGGCATCGCGCTGTCGATCGTCTGACTGGCGAGACGCAAAAGTCACGTTTTTCGGCGT